>NZ_JBFUCI010000456.1:0-4840 GCF_056405335.1 Variovorax sp. P1_H12_2 | reverse complement strand
GGAAAGAGCCGAGCCCGAGGTGCAGCACCACGAATTCGGACAAAGGAGGATGAGTCATTCTGTGTTCTCCATCGCGCGTGACAGGAGATGAAACGTGCGGGGCCGCAAAGCGAGGCCCCTTCGGGAAACACCGCGGATCCGGCTTTGCCGGGCCGCTGGYGTTGCCCCCGGCAGGGGGTGGGCGTCCCGACACGAAGCGCGGGGCAACCTGGGGGCGAGCGTCATGCTTCGAGGGTGCGGCCTTCGCGGTTGAAGAAATGCAGCACCGAGGGATCGAGCTCGACGCTGACCGCATCGCCGGCCTGCAGCGCGGTACGGTCGTTCTGCCGCGCCACCAGCGGCACGCCGCCGACATCGATGTGGATCAGCGTGTCGGCGCCGAGCGCCTCGATCAGCTCGACCCGTGCCGGCGCGCCCCCGCCCGGGCCCGCGTGCACGCGCAGCGCTTCGGGCCGAACGCCGAGGAACCCGTCGGCCGGCAGCCGGCCACCGGTCAGCGCCGAGAAGCTCGGGATCGCCTTGGCGTCGACCATGTTCATCGACGGCATGCCGATGAACTGGGCGACGAACTGGTTGGCCGGCCGATCGTACAAATCCATCGGCGTGCCGACCTGCTCGATCAGGCCGTCGCGCAGCACCACCACGCGGTCGGCCAGGGTCATGGCCTCGACCTGGTCGTGCGTGACGTAGATGCTGGTGGCGCCGAGCGCGCGATGCAGCTTGTGGATCTCGACCCGGGTGTTGCCGCGCAGCGCCGCGTCGAGGTTCGACAGCGGCTCGTCGAACAGGAACACCTTCGGCGCCCGCACGATCGCGCGGCCGATCGCCACCCGCTGCCGCTGGCCGCCCGACAGTTCCTTCGGCGTGCGGCTCAGGTAGTCGGTGAGGTTCAGCGTCCTGGCCGCGTACTCGACCTTGGTCCTGATCACGTCCTTCGACACCTTCGCGAGCTTGAGCGCGAAGGACATGTTGTCGTACACGCTCATGTGCGGATAGAGCGCGTAGCTCTGGAACACCATCGCCAGGTCGCGCTTGCCGGACGGCGTGTTCGTGATGTCCTTGCCGTCGAGCGAGAGGCGGCCGCTGGTGATCGGCTCGAGCCCCGCGATCAGCCGCAGCAAGGTCGACTTGCCGCAGCCCGAGGGGCCGACGAAGACGATGAACTCGCCCTTGTCGATCTCGAGGTCGACGCCCTTGATGATGTGGGCGTCGCCGAAACTCTTCTTGATGTGGTCGAGCTGGAGGTAGGCCATCAAATGACTCCTTGAGGATCTCTCGTGATTTTTCGAAGCGCCCGTGGCGCAGTGCGCGAAGACTGGGGCGAGCTCATTTCACCGCGCCGAAGGTCAGGCCTTGCACGAGTTGTTTTTGGCTGAACCATCCGAACACCACGATTGGGGCGATGGCCATCAGCGAGGCCGCGGACAGCTTGGCCCAGAACAGCCCCTCGGGGCTCGAGTAGGAAGCCATCAGCGTGGCCAACGTGCCGGCCTTGGCCGAGCTCAGGTTGAGCGCCCAGAAAGCCTCGTTCCAGCTCAGCACCAGGCACAGCAGGCCGGTGGAAGCGAGACCGCCGACCGACAGCGGCAGCACCACGTGGCGGAATTCGGTCCAGAGGCTGGCACCGTCCATGCGCGCGGCCTCGAGGATCTCGTTCGGGATGTCCTTGTAGGCCGAATAGAGCATCCACACCATGATCGGCAGGTTCGACAGCATGAACACCACCGTCAGCGCGGTGCGCGTGTCGAGCAGGCCGGCGGTTTGAGCCAGCACGTAGATCGGCACCAGCGCGCCGACCGCCGGCATCATCTTGGTCGACAGCATCCACATCAGGATGTCGCGCGTGCGCCGGGTGCGGAAGAAGGCCATCGAGTAGGCGGCCGGCGCCGCGATCAGGAGGCCGATGACCGTTGAGCCCACGCTCGTGATCAGCGAATTGCGCGCGAACAGCAGGTAGTCGCTGCGCCGCTGCACCTCGGTGAAGTTGTCCAGCGTGGGCTCGAAGATGAACAGCGGCGGCACGTGGATCGCCTGCAGCTCGGTCTTGAACGAGGTCAGCACCAGCCAGCCGAGCGGGAAGAACAGGAGCAGCGCGAGGGCCCAGGCGCCGACGGTTCGCAGTGCCAGGAAGAGAAAATTCTCGGTTTGCATGCGTCGCTCCTCAGTCGAGGTTCTTGCCGATGATCCGGATCAGGAAGGCGGCCACGATGTTGGCCAGCACCACCGCGAACAGCGCGCCTGCCGACGCCACGCCGACGTCGAAGTTCATCAGCGACTGCTTGAAGATCAGGTAGGTGAGGTTGGTGCTCGCGTTGCCCGGCCCGCCGTTGGTGGTGACCGCGATCTCGGCGAAGATCGACAGCAGGAAGATCATCTCGATCATGATCACCACCGCCATCGGCCGGCCCAGGTGGGGCAGCGTGAGGTAGCCGAAGCGCTGGATCGCGCTGGCGCCGTCCATGCGCGCCGCCTCCATCTGCTCGCGGTCCAGCGACTGCAGCGAGGTGATGAAGATCAGGCAGGCGAAAGGCAGCCACTGCCAGGCCACCATGACGATCACGGAGAACAGCGGCAGGTCGGYCAGCCAGTCGACCGGCGTCGCGCCGAAGCTGCGCCACAGGTCGGCCAGCACGCCGTAGATCGGATTCATCATCATGTGTTTCCACAACAGCGCGTTCACCGTGGGCATGACGAAGAAGGGCGAGATCAGCAGCACGCGCACGATGCCGCGGCCCGGAAACGGTTCGTTGACCAGCAGCGCCAGCAGCACGCCAAGCACCACGGTGATCACGATCACGCTGCCGATCAGCAGCAGCGTGTTCCACACCGCGGGCCAGAAGTCCGGGTCGGTGATGAAGTAGTGGAAGTTCTCGAAGCGGGCGAAGGTGCGTTCGCCCGGCTGCATCAGGTTGTAGTTGACGAACGAGAAATAGATCGACATCAGCAGCGGCACCAGCATCCAGAGGACGAGCGTGACCACGGCCGGCGCCATCAGCGCACGGGGCAGAAGTCGGTTCATGGCAGACCTTTGTTTTTGTCCCGCGCCTCCCCCTGTCGGGGGAGGGGGGCGGCGGCTACTTGTAGTACCCGGCCTTGGTCATCTCGCGCTCGGCCGCGGTCTGCGAGGTCTTCAAGGCCTGGTCGACCGTGACCTTGCCGGCGAGCGCCGCGCTCATCTGCTGGCCGACCGCGACGCCGATCGCCTGGAACTCCGGAATGGCCGCGTACTGCACGCCGACGTAAGGCGACTTGGGCAAGGTGCTGTCGTTGGCGTTGGCGGTGTCGATGGCCTTCTTCTCGGCCTCGGCGAAGCGTGCCGCCTTCATGAACTCGGGCGAGGCGTAGGTCGACTTGCGGGTGCCGGTCGGCACCGAGCCCCAGCCTTCTTCCTTCGCCACGAGCTGGATGTAGTCCTTGGAGGTCGCCCACTTGACGAAGCTCTGAGCGGCGTCGACCTTCTGCGAGCCGGCGGGAATCGCCAGCGCCCAGGCCCAGAGCCAGTTCGCGCCCTTGGGCGTGACGGCCACGGGCGCTTGCGCGAAGGCCACCTTGTCGGCGACCTTCGACTGCTTCGGGTCGCTCACGAAGGAGGCCGCGATGGTCGCGTCGACCCACATGCCGCACTTGCCCTCGTTGAACAGCGCCAGGTTCTCGTTGAAGCTGTTGGCCGAGGCGCCGGGCGGGCCGTAGGCCTTCATGAGGTCGACGTAGAAGCCGATCGCATCGTGCCAGGGCTTGGTGTCGATCTGCGGCTTCCAGGCCATGTCGAACCACTGGCCGCCATTTGTGTTGACCATGGTGGTCAGCAGCGCCATGTTGTCGCCCCAGCCCGGCTTGCCGCGCAGGCACATGCCGTAGACGCCGGCCTTCGGGTCGTGGATCTTGCCGGCCAGTTCCTTGACCTGGGCCCAGGTCGGCTGCTCGGGCATCTTGAAGCCGACCTTGTCGGCCAGGTCCTTGCGGTACATCAGCATCGAGCTCTCGCCGTAGAAGGGCGAGGCGTAGAGTTTGCCGTCGGCCGAGAGGCCGTTGCGCATCGCGGGCAGCAGGTCGTCGACGTCGTAGGCGGCATCGGTCGCGATCGGCTTGAGCCAACCCTTCTTGGCCCAGATCGGCGTCTCGTACATGCCGATCGTCATGACGTCGAACTGGCCGCCTTTGGTCGCGATGTCGGTGGTCACGCGCTGGCGCAGCGTGCCCTCCTCGAGCGTGACCCACTTGAGCTTGATGTCCGGATGGGCCTGCTCGAAGAACTTGCCGAGCTTCTGCATCTCGATCATGTGGCCGTTGTTCACGGTCGCGATCACCAGCTCGGTTGCGGCTTGGGCCAGCCCGGCACCGGCGAGCGCGAGCACCAGGCCCGCCTTCAGAAAACGCTTCATGACTGTCTCCTTCTGATCGACGACTGGGGTCGCCGTGCAACGATTGTGGAGACGCGAATTTCCGGGTTTGGTACTTCCTGAGCCTGTTCCGATACTTCGATGCACCGAACGATCGGTGTCATCCCTAATCTGGGCAACTGCGGATGTGCGAGTGCGAGCTCGAGTCTTGGAATGGCCGGTTTCAGGCGGATTGAAGCCGTGCCGCGCCGCTGTCGAGTCGGCTGCTCCAGGCTCCGAGAGCCAGGGCGCCGAGCGTGATCGCCGCGCCGGCCCAGGGCAGGCCGGCCAGCGGGGCGCCTGCGGCCAGCATGCCGCTGCCGATCCAGGCACCGGCTGCATTGCCGAGATTGAAGGCGCCCTGGTTCAGCGTCGAGGCCAGGTTGGGGGCGGCGTTGGCGTGCTGCACGATCAGCGTCTGCAGCAGCGGCACCAGGGCAAACGAGAGCGTGGTCCACAGC
>NZ_JBFUCI010000455.1:0-4857 GCF_056405335.1 Variovorax sp. P1_H12_2 | reverse complement strand
GCGATGCGCCAGCTTGGCTTCGAACCGGCAGCGCCGCTCTACCTGCAGTCTGTAATCGAGGAGGAGTGCACCGGCAACGGTGCGCTGGCCTGCCTGGTCGCCGGCTACACGGCGGATGCGGCACTGATCCCGGAGCCTAGCCAGGAATGCGTCATGACTGCCCAGATCGGCGTGATGTGGATGGCGATCGAAGTCTTTGGCGTGCCCGTGCATGCGTCGCGTGCACAGGAGGGCATTGCCGCGACCGAGTTTGCCCAATACCTGGTCGACGAACTGCGCGCCCTGGAGCGGCAGTGGAACCAGCCCGAAGCGCGCCATCCGATGTACTGCAAGCATGCGCACCCGATCAACTTCAACCTTGGCCGGCTGGCGGGCGGCGAGTGGACCTCATCGGTGCCCACGCATTGCCGCGCGGACCTGCGAATCGGCTACTACCCGGGGCGGCCAGTCGTTGAGGTGCAGGCCGAGATCGAAGCATTGCTGAAGGCAGCGCACGCCCGGCATCCGCGCGCCGCCAACGTCCGGTACGAGGTGGTCTACGGCGGATTTCAATCCGAGGGCGTCGTGGTTGACATGGAAGCGCCCGTGATCTCCACCTTGATGCAGTGCCACCAGGACCTGCTGGAGGCCCAGCCCGGGACAACCGCCTTCACGGCAACGACGGACGTGAAGTTCTTTCACCTCTACGGAAAGATCCCGTCGACTTGCTACGGGCCCACCGGCGAGAGCATTCACGGCGTCGACGAATGGGTATCGATCGAGAGCCTGCAGCGCGTGACGGCGGTCTACGCCCTGTTCATTGCAAGGTGGTGCGGAGTAAATCGGCTTGCGGACCGTTCTGGAGGTCGTTGATCCGGCGTACCACTGCGGTACGCAGCCGGCGGGCGCTTTTTTGCCCGCGCGCCGGCGAACAGCTGGCGTCTACATGTCGACCACCCACCTTGCCGCCCCGCAGGCCGCCGATGCAGACCGCGTGCCGCCGAACAACCCCGACTGGCGCCGTCGCAAAGACGAGGCCACGCCGCGCGGCGTCGCGGTGCAGCAGACCTTCTACGCCGCCCGTGCCGAGAACGCCGAACTGATCGACGACTACCTCGTCACCAAATACGTGGCCCTGGCGGGCCTGTGACCGCATCCGATGAACCACCGCACCACCTCCACCGAACTGGCCGACGCCAACACCAACGACGTCAAAGGCATGCTGTCCTATGTCCAGCCCACGGCCGTCAGCCCCTGGGGCACTTACCTCACGCAGGTCGACCGCGTCGTGCCGTACCTCGGCCCGCTGGCGCGCTGGGCCGAGACGCTCAAGCGCCCCAAGCGCGCGCTGATCGTCGACATCCCGGTCGAGCTGGACAACGGCGCGGTGGCCCACTTCGAGGGCTACCGCGTGCAGCACAACCTGTCGCGCGGGCCCGGCAAGGGCGGCGTGCGCTACCACCCCGATGTGACGCTGGAAGAGGTGATGGCGCTGTCGGCCTGGATGACGGTGAAGAACGCGGCCGTGAACCTGCCGTACGGCGGCGCCAAGGGCGGCATCCGCGTCGACCCGAAGGGGTTGTCCATCAAGGAGCTGGAGCGCATCACGCGGCGCTACACCAGCGAGATCGGCATCATTATCGGGCCGCAGCAGGACATCCCGGCGCCCGACGTCAACACCAACGCACAGGTGATGGCGTGGATGATGGACACCTACTCGATGAACACCGGCGCCACCGCCACCGGCGTGGTCACTGGCAAGCCGCTGCACCTGGGCGGCTCGCTGGGCCGCGTCAAGGCCACCGGCCGAGGCGTGTTCGTCACCGGCCGCGAGGCGATGCAGCGGTTGGGCATCGAGCTGGCCGGCGCGCGCGTCGCGGTGCAGGGCTTCGGCAACGTCGGCGGCGTGGCGGCTGAACTGTTCGCGCAGGCCGGCGCGCGCATCGTCGCAGCGCAGGACCACACCGGCACCGTATACCAGTCCGGCGGCCTGGACGTGGCGGCGCTACAGGCCCACGTGGCACAGCATGGCGGCGTGCATGCTTTTGCGGGCGCCGAGGTGCTGGGCGACGATGCCTTCTGGGACGTACCCACAGAGGTGCTGATTCCGGCCGCGCTGGAAGGTCAATTGACCGCGGAGCGGGCCGGGCGCTTGGCCGCGCGGCTGGTGCTCGAGGGCGCCAACGGGCCAACCGTGCCGCGGGCCGATGACATCTTGGCCGAGCGCGGCATCACCGTGGTGCCCGACGTGATCTGCAATGCCGGCGGCGTCACGGTGTCGTACTTCGAATGGGTGCAAGACTTTTCCAATTTCTTCTGGACCGAGGAGGAGATCAACCAGCGAATGGACAAGATCATCCTCGATGCCTTCCGGCACATCTGGCACACGGCTGACACGCACTGCATCGGGCTGCGCACGGCGGCCTTCGTTGTGGCCTGCTCGCGCATCCTGACGGCGCGGCAGGAACGCGGCCTGTACCCCTGACGCGATGGCCAGCCCCGTGCATCGCATCGTTGTGGTTGGGGGGGGCGCCGGTGGCCTGGAGCTGGCGACGCGGCTGGGCAATCGCCTGGGCCGCCGCGGCTGTGCCCACGTCACGCTCATCGACCGCAACCGCACCCACTTCTGGAAGCCCCATCTCCACGAGATTGCCGCCGGCAGCATGAACCTCGGTCTGCACGAACTGAGCTACATGGCGCAGGCGCACTGGCATGGCTTCACCGACCGCATCGGCGAGATGAGCGGGCTGGACCGCGACCGCCGCCTCGTGCAGGTGGCGCCGCATCTCGATGAGCACGGCCGGCCGGTGACACCGGCGCGCGAGTTCCTGTACGACACGCTGGTCATCGCGGTCGGCAGCCAGACCAACGACTTCGGAACGCCCGGCGTGCGCGAACACGCGGTGGCGCTGGAGACACCGGCCGATGCCGAGCGCTTTCACCGTCGGCTGGTCAACGCGTGCATCCGCGCCCATGCGCAGCGCTCGCCGCTGGCGCCATGGCAGTTGAAGGTGGCCATCATCGGCGCCGGTGCCACCGGCGTGGAACTGGCCGCCGAGCTGCAGCGCACCACGCGCGAGCTGATCAGCTACGGCCTCGACCGGCTCGACCATGCGCGGCACATCGGCATCCACCTCATCGAGGCCGGCCCGCGTGTGCTGCCGGCGCTGCCCGAGCGGCTGTCGGCCGGTGCCCTGCGGCAGTTGCAGGCCCAGCACGTGACCGTGCACACCGGCGCCCGCGTCGCCGCGGTGGACGGGCAGGGCGTGCAGCTGGCCGACGGCCGGCGCATCGATGCCGAGCTGGTGGTGTGGGCCGCGGGCATCCGCGCGCCGGCATTCCTGGCGGGGCTGGGATTGGAAACCAATGCATTGAACCAGCTGAAGGTGCTGCCGACGCTGCAGACCACGCAGGACGAGCACGTGTTCGCCATTGGCGACTGTGCCGCCTGCCCATGGCTGGGCCGCGAGCCGGCCACCGTGCCGCCGCGCGCGCAAGCCGCGCACCAGCAGGCCACGCATGTGGCCGATGCCCTGGCGCGCCGGCTGCGCGGCCGGCCGCTCAAGCCTTGGCACTATCGCGACTTCGGCTCGTTGGTCTCGCTGGGGCGCTACAGCACGGTGGGCAACCTGATGAGCAGCCTGAAGGGGGGCACGCTGTGGCTGGACGGGTACTTCGCGTGGGTGATGTACCTGTCGCTCTACCAGATGCACCAGCACGTGCTGCATGGCGCGGCACGGGTCGTGCTCAACATGCTCGGGCACTTCTTCACGCGCCGCACCCGCCCGCGCGTGAAGCTCCATTGAGCCGTTGGGGCATGGCACCCCAATGGGCTACGCACACAGGCGACCGATGCAGGGTGTGATCGCCACTTGGCCGTTGAGGTGCCGACACTGGAATCGGCGCAATGTGTTTGGCAACGAAGAAGAGACAAATGACATCACTGAGCCGCTGACCCTGCCAGCGCGCTGAGCCTGCCGGCCGCTCGGCCGGCACTGATCTCTCTCGTCCTTCTTCTCTGCAGGGGACTGCCGTGGCGGCAGCCCCAGGATCGCTGTCGACCATGCACCAAGACCGTCAACCCAGACGTGAATGTCCAGCCTCAACACGCCGTCGGTGTTCGGCGTATGCGGCGGCAAGCAGGTGGCCGAGAGCCTGACCGGCAAGTTCGCTCTGGAGACCAACAACATCGGAGCCGACGGCATGACATTCATGAAGGTTACAGGCGAATTGCAGGGGCGACTATTGAGCCATCTTTAGGTAATCCAAAAATCAAAATCGGAAACAAATAATGACAAGCCTTCAACTTCTAAAAACGCTGTGCGCCGCCGCATGCCTGGCTGGGGCGCTGAGTGCCCGCGGAACAGGAGGACAGGTTGATAACATCGAAACTTATGCGCCGCTTTATGCGCCTTTGTCAGGTACCGGCGCGGTCGCCCGCACCGCCGCCAATCTCAGCTACGCCACCTTGATGGGTAGCGCCACCAGCTTGGTCGACTATGGCGCCTTTGCCGTTCCAACGAACGCAGCCAACCCCGACCAAACTTTCGAGGGCACACTGACGCTAAATAACCTCGGCACCACTGGTAGCTTCAGTGAACAGGGCACCTCGCGTGCCGTTTTTTACCAGGATCCGGGCCATCTACCCGCCTTTTCTTTTCAGTTCGTTCAGACCGGAACGCACATCGTCCCCGTCGCGCGCGGCTTGATCAGCACCACCCATCCAAATTGGTCCTACATCCTAGAACCGGGTCGGGTTTGGAAGGAAACGAACGATCAAGGCTACGCCCGCGCAGCTATGCCTTTTTCCCTGCAGGAGAAAGGCGCGAACTGCACCCATAACGGGGTGATGAGCTTTCTCTTCAAGTCTGACGGTAG
>NZ_JBFUCI010000454.1:0-4889 GCF_056405335.1 Variovorax sp. P1_H12_2 | reverse complement strand
GGCAGATTTTGTTCATCTCGTGCGCCTGAGCGAGCATGCCAGCGCGGACGACAGCCGCGGCTACCGGCGCGGGGTCGCGGTCTTCGCCGCCCTGGGCTATCTCTGGGTCATCGCCTGCCTGGCGCTCGCGATCGGCATCATCGCCTGGGTGGTCGGTGGCCTCGGACAGGGAGGGAGATTCGACTTCACGCGCGGCTGGCTGCTGCTGTTCGCGCTCGGTCTGATGTGGGCCACGCTGCGCGCGCTGTGGGTGCCCCTCGATGARCCCGAGGGCGTGCCGCTGGAGCGGGACGATGCGCCGGCACTGTTCGAGGCGCTGGACCGGATCCGCAAGCGCATCGACGGCCCGCCGGTGCACCGGGTCTTCCTCGACAGCGACTTCAACGCCAGCATCCGCCAGATACCGCGCTTCGGGCTCTTCGGCGGCGCGGTCAACCATCTCAGCATCGGCCTGCCGCTGCTGATGGCGCTGGATCGCAGGCGCCTGCTGTCGGTGCTGGCGCACGAGTACGGACACCTGCGCGGCAACCACGGCAAGCTCAGCGCGTGGATCTATCGCACGCGGATGTCGTGGCTCAAGCTGGACGCCAGCTTGCAGCGCGACAACGGCGTGATGGCTTTCGCCTCGCAGGCCTTCTTCCGCTGGTATTTTCCGCGCTTCGCCGCCAAGACCTTCGCGCTGGCGCGCCAGGACGAATACGAGGCCGACCGCGTCGCGGCCCGGCTGCTGGGCACGCGGGTGGTGGCCGGCGCGCTGACCGAGATCGTGGTCAAGAGCGCCTGGTACGCCGAGCAATTCTGGCCCGCGCACTGGTCGCTGGCGGTCGACGAGCCGATCCCGGTCGGCCCGTTCTCGGCGCTGGCGCCGCAGTTGTGCGTGCCGGTCGCCCCGGACTTCGCGCGCTCGGCGCTGCGTGGCGCGCTGCGCTGCGTCAGTGATGTCGACGATACGCACCCGGTGCTGCGGGACCGCCTGGAAGCGCTCGACGAAAGGCCCGGCCTGCCGGCCTGGTCGGCCAAATCGGCGCTGGGCCTGCTTGCCGATGCGCCCCGGTGGATCGCGCATTTCGACGACGACTGGCGCCGCGCGCACGTCAATGACTGGAAGCAGCATCACGCCTATCTGGTGCGGGTGCGCGAGCGCGTTGCCGTCCTCGCGGCCAGCGCCGGCCGAAACAACGCCGACGAGATGGTCGAGTGGGCCGACTGCTCGCGCCGAATCGATGCCGCGGCCGACGTGCGTGGGCACTATGAGCGTGCCCTGCAGTTCACCGAAAACCACCCGGGGGCCTTGCGCGGCTTGGCGCAGTTGCTGCCGGCCCGCGATCGCGGCGCCCGGCTCGCGGTGCTCGAGCGGCTGCACGAATCGAGCGTGGCCAGCCGCTGGTGGGCTGCCAAGACCGCGGTCGCGCTGCTCGAGGACCCGGATGCGGGCGGCCACGACGAACGTGCGCTCAAGCTCTGGCGCGATCGGGCCAAGACGGCGGAGGAGGCCGAGCAGCGCGCCTGGGATGAAATCACTGCCACCCCTTTCTTCAGCCAGATCAGCCGCCACGACCTGAGCGAATTCGAACTCGGCGAGTTGCGGGCCGACCTGGTGCGCTGCAGCCCGGTCTCGCGGGCCTGGCTGGTGCGCAAGAACCTGCGCGAATTTCCATGGCGACGCGCCTACGTGGTTTTCCTCGAGCTGCCGCTCCTGGGCGACGACGAGCGTTGGCAGCTGTGCCGACAGCTCGAGCAGACCCTGAGCCTGCCGGGCGCCGCTCTGGTGCTGTGGGCCGGCCATTCGCCGACGCTGGAGCAGATCGAGCGCCAGACCTTCGGCGCGATCTGGGCCCGCACCGTCGATTGAGACCCGATCGGCCACGACTGAGACAATGGGGTCATGCACCCCAAAGCCCTGCTTGACGCCACCGCCGACCTGGTCGGCCTGGTTCTGAAATTCGATCACCCGGCCGACCAGGTCGTTTCGCGCTTCTTCCGCGACCACCGCGAGTTCGGCCCGCGCGAGCGCGCCACCCTGGCGGAAACCGTCTACACGGTGTTGCGCAAGAAGCTCCTGTTCGATCATCTGTCGCCTTCCGGCAGCGGCCCCAAGGAGCGCCGGATGGCGATCCTGGGCTTTTACGGCCCGCGCGACTTCCTCAAGAGCGCACTCAACGACACCGAGAAGCGCTGGCTCGACAACTGCGACGCCGTCAAGCAGGACGACCTGCTCGAACGCCATCGACACAACCTGCCCGAATGGCTGGTGGCGCCACTCAAGGCGCAGCTCGGGGACCAGTTCTGGCCCCTGGTGGAAAGCCTGCAGCAGCCGGCGCCGCTCGACCTGCGGGTCAACGCGCTGACCGACAAGCGGCCCGAGGTGCAGAAGGAACTGGCCAAGGCGGCGATCCGGGCGGTCGCCACGCCGTTCTCGCCCTGGGGCCTGCGCATCGACGGCAAGCCGGCGCTCAACAAGCTGGACGCGTTCACGCGCGGCGCGGTCGAGGTGCAGGACGAGGGTTCGCAGTTGCTGGCGCTTTTGCTGGATGCCAAGCGCGGCGAGATGGTGGTCGATTTCTGCGCCGGTGCCGGCGGCAAGACGCTGGCCATCGGCGCCACCATGCGGAACACCGGCCGGCTGTATGCCTTCGACACCTCGGCGCACCGGCTCGACGCCCTGAAGCCGCGGCTGGCGCGCAGCGGTCTGTCGAACGTCCATCCGGCAGCGATCGCCCATGAGCGCGACGACCGCATCAAGCGGCTGGCCGGCAAGATCGACCGGGTGCTGGTCGATGCGCCCTGTTCGGGCCTCGGCACCCTGCGGCGCAACCCGGACCTGAAATGGCGCCAGTCGCCGAAGTCGGTGCAGGAGCTGACGGCCAAGCAGACCGCGATCCTGCAGAGCGCGGCGCGGCTGGTGAAGCCGGGCGGCCGGCTGGTCTATGCGACCTGCAGCGTGCTGCCGGAGGAAAACGAGGCCATCGCCGAGGCCTTTGCTGCCGCCAATCCGGATTTCGAACCCCAGGATGCCGCGGAACTGCTGGCCGGCCTCAAGGTGGCGGGCGCCGAAGCCCTGTGCGCTGGCGGCGAGCGCGGGACGCGTTACCTGCGGCTCTGGCCCCATCGCCACGCCACCGACGGCTTTTTTGCCGCCGTGTGGAACCGGAAATAGGCTCCAGGCTCCAAAGAAAGGGTAAGAGTTGCGGTGAATCAAGGATTTAAGCCCCTTTTCAGGCTCGAACCTTTAAAATCACTGGTTACCTGAAGGCTGCACCTTCGTGCGGCCATGGAGTACTGAACTCAATGTTGCTTCCTGACTCTGCCGTACTGAGCGCGGCCATCGACTGGCTCGGAAACGGCTTGTGGGACCTCGCATGGTGGCAAGTCGTGCTGTACACGCTCGTCACCACGCACATCACGATCGCGGCGGTCACGATCTTCCTGCACCGGACGCAAACGCACCGGGCCATGGACCTGGGCCCGATTCCCTCGCATTTCTTCCGCTTCTGGCTCTGGCTGGGCACCGGCATGGTGACCAAGGAGTGGGTGGCCATCCACCGCAAGCACCACGCCAAGTGCGAAACGGTCGACGACCCGCACAGCCCGCAGGTCAAGGGCATCGACGAAGTCATGTGGCGCGGCGCCGAGCTGTACCGCAAGGAATCGAAGAACAAGGAAACGATGGAGCGTTTCGGCCACGGCACGCCCGACGACTGGATCGAGCGCAACCTGTACACGCGCTACAGCTGGCAGGGTGTCGGCCTGATGCTGATCATCAACGTCGCGCTGTTCGGCATGCTTGGGTTGACAGTCTGGGCCGTCCAGATGCTCTGGATCCCGTTCTGGGCTGCCGGCATCGTCAACGGCATCGGCCACTACTGGGGCTATCGCAATTTCGAAGCTGCGGATGCCAGCACCAACCTGGTCCCGTGGGGCATCATCATTGGCGGCGAAGAGCTGCACAACAACCACCACACCTACCCGACCTCGGCCAAGTTCTCGGTCAAGAAGTACGAGTTCGACATCGGCTGGGTCTACATCAGCCTGATGCAGAAGATCGGCTGGGCCAAGGTCAAGAAGCTGCCGCCGAAGCTGCAGATGGGTGACGTGGTGCCTGTCGCCAACGAGAAGACCCTCGAGGCCGTCATTGCCAACCGCTACGAAGTGATGGCCGGCTATGCGCGCGAAATGCGCCGTGCCACCCGCGATGAGCTGGACCAGCTCAAGGCCAAGGGTGCCGACCTGTCGGTACTGAAGGCGGCCAAGAATTGGCTGCACCGCGACGACGACAAGGTGCCGGCCGCCGTGCGTTCGGACCTGGTCCAGGCCCGTGCGGCCCATCCGGTGCTCGACAAGATGGTGACCATGCGCGAAGAGCTGCGCCAGCTGTGGCTCAACACGTCGCAGTCGCGCGAGCAGTTGGCTGCCGACCTGGCTGCCTGGTGCCACCGCGCAGAAGCCAGTGGCATTGCGGGCCTGCGCGAGTTCTCGACGCGCCTGCGTGGCGCTCGCGCCTGACCAGAGCTTCGGCTCCTCCAAAAGCCGGCCTTCGAGCCGGCTTTTTCATGCCTGCCGAGAGTAGGAGGAAAGGGCAGGCAACAAAAAACCCGCTGGATCGCAGCGGGTTTTTTATGGGTTCAGGCTGAATTACTTCAGCTTGATTTCCTTGTACTCGACGTGCTTGCGCGCCTTCGGGTCGAACTTCATGATCGACATCTTTTCAGGCATCGTCTTCTTGTTCTTGCTGGTCGTGTAGAAATGGCCGGTACCCGCGGTGGATTCCAGCTTGATCTTTTCGCGTCCGCCTTTGCTCGTTGCCATGATTCAGCTCCTTAAGCTTGGCCGCGTGCGCGCAGGTCTGCGAGCACGGCGTCGATGCCGTTCTTGTCGATCAGGCGCAGGGC
>NZ_JBFUCI010000453.1:0-4936 GCF_056405335.1 Variovorax sp. P1_H12_2 | reverse complement strand
GCGTGTGGTCGCTGCCCCCCGAGGGGGCCGCAGGCCGCCTTGGGGCGGCCCGGCGCCGGCCTGAGCCCCCACGCTCCCCACTGCGTGTGGTCGCTGCCCCCCGAGGGGGCCGCAGGCCGCCTTGGGGCGGCCCGGCGCCGGCCTGAGCCCTCAGCCCTCAGCCCTCAGCCCTCAGCCCTCAGCGCCGGCCCGCGTTCGCCATCGCCTTGCCGACCTCGTTGCTGCCTTGCGCCGCGCCGCTCTGCGGCACGATCTCGCCGGCGCGGTCGGTCACTTCGGCCAGCCGCTGCGCGAGTTGCTCGGGTGCGTCGGCGCCCAGGCCGATCCAGGCGCCCTGGGTCAGCGTGACGTGCGCCGCCTCGAAGGTGCCGGCACCGGCGCACAGGATGGTTCGGTTGGGTGCGTCCTGCGCCGCCAGCACCAGCATCGCGGGCACCACGGCTTCGGGCTTCAGCGCCTCCAGGACCGCCTCGGGCATCAGGTCTTCGGTCATGCGGGTGGCGGCGGTCGGCGCCAGGCAGTTGACCCGGATGTCGTTCTTCGCGCCCTCGATCGAGAGCGTCTGCATCAGGCCCACGAGCGCCAGCTTGGCGGCGCCGTAGTTGCTCTGGCCGAAATTGCCGTAGAGGCCGGAGGACGAAGTCGTCATCACGATACGGCCGTACTTCTGCTCGTTCATGAGCGGCCACACCGCCTTGGTGCAATGGACCGCCCCCATCAGGTGGACGTCCATCACCAGCCGGAAATCGGCCAGCTCCATCTTGGCGAAGCTCTTGTCGCGCAGGATGCCGGCGTTGTTGACCAGGATGTCGACCCGGCCCCAGGTCTCGACGGCCTGCGCCACCATGGCCTGCACTGCCTCGAAGTCGGTCACCGAGGCGCCGTTGGCGATCGCCTCGCCGCCCGCCGCCTTGATCTCGTCGACCACCGCCTGGGCGGCGCTGACCGAGCCGCCGGAGCCGTCGCGGGCACCGCCCAGGTCGTTGACCACGACCTTGGCGCCACGCGCCGCCAATGCCAGCGCGTGCTGGCGGCCCAGGCCGCCGCCGGCCCCGGTGACGATGGCCACACGGCCCTTGAATTCGATGCTCATGCTTTCGTCGCTTTCAAAAAAAATGTTGCTCGCCCCACTCCGTCAGGGGGTGTGTGTGTTTTCGGCTGTGCGCAGCGCGCCCGTTCGGGAGCCGCGGCGGAACCGGCTTTGCCGGGCCGCTGCGCGGCGCCCCCTGCAAGGGGGTGGGCGGCTACACGCAGTGAGCCAACCTGGGGGTGGGCTCACAGTTCGGCGCGCTGGCTGATCGGTGCCGGCGGCGTTTYGGCCCAGTGGTTCTTGAATCCGAGGCGCGCCGGGGAGACGTATTGCTCGCGGTAGATCTCGAACGGCATGCTGTCGCTGGCTTCGATGCGCTTCTGCGCCTCGATCGAGGTCTGCGTCATGCGCTCGAACTGCGCGCGCAGGTCGTCCGGGAACGGCAACGCGAGCAATGCTTCGCGCGTTTGCTCGGACCGGGCGCGCACGAAACCGACGAAGGAATCATCGTGCGCCTTCATCGCCTCGAGCACCCTCGCCGACGGCAGCACGGCCGGATCGCGCAAGGCCGCCTCGGCCGCGCGCACCGCCTCGGCGTGCTGCGTGCCGCCGTGCGCCGCATCGAGCGCGGCAGCGATCGGCACGAACTGCTCCAGCAGCTCGGCACCCCAATCGGTCAGCGTGGCGTCGCGCCCGGCGCGCCGCAGTTGCAGGCCGGGTTCGCGCCCGCGCGCGGCCGTCAGGTGCTGGTTGTGCGCCAGGTCGGCGATCTCCTCGTGGGTGTCGGGCGGGCTGTCGGTCAGCAGGCAGTGCAGCAGGAAGACGTCGAGGAATCGCATGGTCTGGGCATTGATGCCGACCGGCTCGAAGGGGTCGAGGTCCATCAGCCGCACCTCGACGTATTCGACGCCGCGCTCGCGCAGCGCATGCAGCGGGCGCTCGCCGGGGTAGATCACCCGCTTCGGGCGGATGGTGCCGTAGAACTCGTTCTCGATCTGCAGCAGGCTGGTGGCGAGCTGGTTGTAGTCGCCGCCCAGATTGCGGATGCCGATCGCCTCGTAGGCCGGCCAGGGCCGGGTCAGTGCGTCCTGCAGCGAGGCGCCATAGCCGTCAAGGCTGTTGTAGCTCACGGCCAGCGAGGCCTGCGCCTCGCTCTGGTAGCCCAGCCGGCCCATGCGCAGCGAGGTGCCGTGCGGCATGTGCATGCTGCCCTCGCCCAGCGGCAGCAGCTCGTGCGGCCGGCCATCGACGAAGCTCGAACACAGCGCCGGCGAGGCGCCGAACAGGTAGAGCAGAAGGAAGGCGTGGCGGCGGAAGTTGCGGATCAGCGCGAAGTACTGCTCGCTCGACACGTCGGGCAGCGACCAGTTGTAGTGAATGCCCGAGATGGTCTGCATGCGCCGCCCGTAGCGGTGGCTCAGGCCCATGCGGTAGACGCTCTTGGCGCGTCCGACATTGGACGAGCCGTAGCGCCCGATCGGAATGGTTTCGTCGGGGGGCAGGCCGCAGGGCATGCTCGAGACCCAGAGCCGTTCGTCGCCCGCTTCGCCGAGCACGCGGTAGGTGAACTGGTGCACCCGCACCAGTTCCTCGAGAGCCGCCTCGACGCCCGCATGGGCGCCAGTGATGAGTTCGAGCTGCGACTCGCTGAAATCGGTCGTGATGTGCGGATGCGTGAGCGCCGAGCCCAGCGCCGCGGGATGCGGCGTCGGGGCCAGCTTGCCATCCGGTTGCGCCCGCAGGCTTTCCTTCTCGATCCCGCGCCGCGCCCCCCGGAGCCGCGCGGGCGAGAGCGCGTCCAGGCGCTCCTTGAAGTTACTCATTTAGTTATCACCCATCGTTCTTTGGTGGGGACGGAAGGTAGCATGCCGAAAGAAATGTTGCTCGCCCCCAGGTTGCCCGGCACTTCGTGTCCGGGCGCCCACCCCCTACCGGGGGCAACACCTGCGGCCCGGCGAAGCCGGTTCCGCGGTGTTTCACCAAGGGGCCTGGCTGCGCCGGCCGGGATCAGGTCAGGTCAGGTCAGGTCAGGTCAGGCCAGGACGCGGAGGAGGAATTTATTGAGGTCGGCGATTTCTTCCATGCAGACCGAGTGCTCCATCGGGTAGTCGTGCCATTCGACGCCGTAGCCCAGCGCCTGGAGCGCATCGCGGCTCTGCGTGGCGCGCGCGATCTGGACCACGCCGTCGCGCAGGCCATGGGCCTGGAAGATCGGCGTCTTCTGGTTCGCCGGATGGCGCTCGGCGGCCGTCGTCGCGGCCAGCGGCAGGTAGCCCGACAGCCCGACGATGCCGGCGAGCGTTTCTGCATGGCGCAGGCCGGTCATGAAGGCCATGGCGCAACCCTGGGAAAAGCCGGCGACCACGATCCGCGCGGCCGGGATGCCGCGCGCCTTCTCGTTGGCGATCAGTGTCTCGATCGACGCCTGCGATYGGCGCAGGCCCGCCTCGTCCTCTCGCTTGGCCAGGTCCGGACCCATGATGTCGTACCAGGCGGGCATCCGGTAGCCGCCATTGATGGTGACCGGAATCACGGGTGCGTTCGGGAACACGAAGCGCACCGGGCCGACAGGGCCCAGGTCGAGTTCGTTGGCGATGGGCACGAAGTCATTGCCGTCGGCGCCCAGGCCGTGCATGACGATGACGGTGGCCGTCGGATTCGGGGCGGTTTCGATTTCGATGGGTGGATTTGACATGGCTCCGAAGTTACCGCAGAAATCGACCCCGCCTCCGACAGGACGGCCACCTGGCTGCCTTTCGGAAAACCCGTCGCCGCTCGCTCCGCCAGCGCCGACCGGCAAAATGGCGTCATACCAACGACTGGAGACACTCATGTTGACATTGATCGGCTTCGCAGCCAGCAACTACTACAACAAGGTCAAGCTCGCACTGCTTGAGAAAAACGTGTCCTTCGACGAGGAACTGGCGTGGATCGGCGAAACCGACCTGGCCGCCTCGCCGCTGGGCAAGGTGCCCTACCTGCGCACCGACCAGGGCATGCTGTGCGAGTCTGCCGCGATCAACGAGTAYATCGAGGCGGCCTACCCCGAAACCCCGCTGCTGCCGGCCGACCCCTATGCCGCGGCCAAGGTGCGCGAGCTGACGCTCTACCTCGAACTGCACCTCGAGCTGGTGGCGCGCAACCTCTACCCCGAAGCCTTCTTCGGCGGCAAGGTCAGCGAGGGCCTCAAAGAGAAGATCGGCAAGCAGCTAGAAAAGAACATCGCGGCTTTCGGCAAGCTTGCGCGCTTCGACGCGCCGTTCATCGCCGGCGACCAGTTCACGCTGGCCGATTGCGCCGCGATCACCCACCTGCCGCTGGTCGCCGGCGCGACCAAGATCATCTACGGCCGCGACCTGCTGGACGAGGCGTTGCCGGCCGCACGCGGCTACCTGAAGCGCATGAACCAGCGGCCGCATGTCGTTGCGGTCAACGCCGACCGCAAGAGCAGCACCGAGACGATGCTCAAGCGCTACGCCTGAACGGCAACGATTTCTCGAGGACCACGATGCACAGCTCCGCAGCCACCCGCCATTTCTCGGGCACCTACGCCGAGGCCCGGCGCAAGTTCCTCGACGCCGCCGCCGAACGCGGCGCGGCGGTCGAATCCTTCGTGCTCGAAGCGCATCGCGGCGCGCTCGGCGAGACGCTGGCCACCGACGTGGCGCGGGTCGGCGCGCCGGGCGCCGCCAGGCTGCTGATCGTCAGCTCCGGCACGCACGGCCCCGAAGGCTTCTGCGGCTCGGGCTGCCAGGTCGCGACGCTCCACGATGCCGACCTGCTGGCGCGGCTTGCACAGGGCGGTATCGCGCTGCTGCTGGTGCACGCGGTCAACCCGCACGGCTTCTCGCACCTGCACCGCACCAACGAGGACAACATCGACCTGAACCGCAACCACATCCCTTT
>NZ_JBFUCI010000452.1:0-4948 GCF_056405335.1 Variovorax sp. P1_H12_2 | reverse complement strand
ATGTGCTGGCGCGCGAGGGTTTCACCCGCGGCGAGGCAGAGGCCAACTACAAGACGGCCTACCTGATGTCTTGCGGGCCGGTGCGATCCGCCTGGGAGAACTACTTCAACCCGGAGATCAACGCGCAGTCTCCGGTGAAGACCATGAGCCCGACGGATTCGGAACGCGTCGAGATCCAGAACATCACGTTCCTGCCGACCGACCAGGACGACTTGCGCGTCGCGCAAGTCCGGTTCGACAAGACGGTCACGCGGGGTGTCGCGCCGCCTGTGCGCACGCGCTACATCGCAACGCTCACGGTGCGCTACGAGCAGGCCAACATTCCCTCTCAGATCCGCGACCTGCACGTGAACGCGTTTGGGTTCTGCGCGGTCAACTATCGGCGAGATCAGGAGGGCGTTTCTCAGGTGCTGAGTGCCCCACCGCCGGGTTCGGCAGGGCAGGGCGGTTCCATCCGTGGGCCCGCGGCGCCGATCACGCCCGCCAACGTCGGGATGCCTCAGGCGGCGGCGAGATGAAAGCGCCGCTGCGCTTGCTGTCGGTTGGGTACTGCACTTTCGCTGCAGTTGCGGGCCATGCCGAGGTCGGCACCGTGCCGTCGGCCAGCGATGCCCGAATCCAGACGGTTCGCTACACCGGCAACGACATCATCCGCATTGTCGCCGCCGAAGGCGTGGTGACGACCATCGAACTCAGCAAGAAGGAAGACATCAAGGACTTCGCGATGGGCGACCGCGACGCCTGGCACGCGGCCATCAACGGCAACCTGTTCGTGATCAAGCCGAAGGACGTCAAGGCCGACACCAACCTGACGCTCTTCACGAACCGTCGCAGCTACCTGTTCCAGCTCAAGACGATGAGCAGGACCGCCCGCAACGTTGCCTACTGGGTGCGGCTGCAGTACCCGGAAGGCGATGCTTCGACCCCAGAGGCGCTCGCGCTGGCGAAGCAGGACGCCGACCGCAAGCAGATGAAAGCCGACCTGAAGGCGTCGGGTCTTGAGGGCGCCCTCAACTACGACTACTGGATCGTCGGCCCGAAGGAACTGCAACCGCTCTCGATGCACGACAACGGCCGGCAGACTTTCATGCTGTTCTCCGCGGCCAATCCCTTGCCGGCGGCGTTCATCATCGAGCCGGACGGCAGCGAGAACCTGGTCGACTACCACGTCGAGGACGACACGATGGTGCTGCACCGCGTCGTCACACGGGTGATCCTGCGGCGCGGCGCGCTTGTCGCGGGCATCACCAACCGGTCGCCGACCCTGCCGATCCAGTCGGCACCGACCGGGACGGCCAGCGGCAAGGTGCAGCGATCCATCCGCGAACCGGGAGGTGAGTGATGTTCGAACAGAAGCTGGAGGCTCCGGTCGCCGAGGAGGAGCGCGAAGGGCTCATCGAGCGCAAACGGGCCGTCGCACCGGGCCAGAAGCTGATCCTGGTGGCGACCTCGAGCGTGGCGGCGGTGCTGATCCTTTTCGGGATTGCGAGCCGGAACAACTACTTCGGGCTTTTCGGGGCGCCTGCGCCGGCGAAGGCCGATCCGCACAACGACAGCCGCCCGGTGTCGGCGCCGGAGGTCAAGGTGCCGCTGGCGCTCGTGCCGCCGCCTTCGATCCCATCCTCACCGTCCTACGTCGAATGCCCGGGCGGCCTGCGCTTGCCGATCGGGCTGAACTGTCCCGAGCCGGAAAAAAAGGCCGAGGCGACCCCGTCCGCGGCCCAGGGCGGCATGTCTGAAGAAGATCGCATCCGGGAGCGCCGACGCAAGAGCGCGATCACCCTGGCCGTGGCCCCGCCGGGTGGGGCGGCCGCTGCGCATTTGGGGGCCGCGGTGGCGAACGTCGGCGTGCCCAGTGCGACCACGCCGCAGGGTGGCACGAATGCCCTGGCCGGTGCCCTGACCGCCACGATCACGCCCGGCACCAGTGCAACGATCAACCGAAACCCGTCCATGACGCTTGCCAAGGGCACGTTGCCGGATTGCACGCTGCTGACGGCGATCCTCACTGATCAGCCGGGGTTCCTGAAATGCATCCTGAGCGCGCCCGTCATGTCGATGGACGGCATGGTCGTGCTCATGGAAGCCGGCACCACGATGGAAGGCGAATACACCCAAGGCCTGCAGGCGGGCCAGAAGACGATCTTCACGCTGTGGTCGCGGGCCGTGACGCCGAACTTCGTCTCGGTACAACTGAACTCGCCCGGCACCGATGCCCTCGGCCGTGCCGGCACGTCGGGCTATGTGGACAACAAATGGATCGAACGCTTTGCCGGGGCCATCTTCTTCTCTCTGCTCCAGGACGCCAAGCAGATCTACATTGCCCAGGACGATGCCCGCGCGCAAAGGGCCAGCGGCAGCCCCTATGGCACCACGTACAACATCGGGACGCAAAGCATGCTCTCCCAGCTGAACAACACCGGCAACACGACGAACACGATCGTCGAGGAAATGCTCAAGCAGGGCAGCCAGCTGAAGCCGAGCCTCTACAAGAACCAAGGCGAGATCATCAAGATCTTCGTGGCCCGTGACGTCGACTTTTCGACGGTGTATGAGCTGCGCCCGGCGGCGGCAACCAACTGAGGCCTCGCGGATGGGCGCGCCCGACAAATACGTCTCGATCCTGGCCCATCTGCGCGCCTTCGAAGGCTGGCTGGCCGACCCAAGCGTGAACGAGGTCGCCGTCAACGCCCCGGGGGCCGTGCAGCTGTGGAAGAGAGGGGTGTGGGAGCGGGTCGACGCCCCCGCGGTCAACTTCGAATATCTCCAGGCCCTGGGCAGTTTCCTGGCGAACATCTCGCAGAAACCCTTCGACGAAGGAAATCCCATCCTGTCGGCGTACCTGCCCGACGGCGAGCGGATTGAAATGACGATGCCGCCGGCCGCGGCGCGGGGAATGATCTATCTGAACCTGCGCAAGCACACGAGCCAGTCTTTCAAGCTTAGCCAGTTCGTGGATCAGGGGTACTTTGAGCAAACACGGCATGTGTATTCGACAGCCCTGGTTGAAGGCGAGCGTACGAGGCTCCTCGCTCAGCTCGAGCCCGTCCAGGTCGAGCTATGGGCCTTGGCCCAGGCCGGGGATTGGTCCGCATTTCTCACGCAGGCGGTGGGACAACATCAGAACCTGATCGTGTCCGGTGCGACCGGCAGCGGCAAGACCTCGTTCATTCGCGCGTTGATCGAACTGATTCCTCACTGGGAACGGTTGATCACGGTGGAGGACACGCCGGAGATGCCGCTTTGGAACCATCCGAACTCCCAGGCGCTGTTCTACCGTCGTGACGGGCATGCCGGCGAGCGCGTGGTCGGTGCCACCGCCAAGCAGGTGCTCCAGGCGGTGATGCGCAAGACGCCGAATCGCGTCCTGCTGGCCGAGTTGCGCGGCGATGAGACCTTCTACTACGTGCAGAATGTCCTCAACTCGGGCCACCCCGGCGGCATCACGACCGTCCACGCGAACTCCTCGCAGCAGGCCTTCATCCGCATCGCGCTGCTGATCAAGGCGTCGGACGAAGGCCGCAGCCTCGCGCTCGACGAAATCATGCGGCTGCTGCACACGCTGGTGCATGTGGTCGTGCAATTGGTGTTTGACAAAGAACGCGGTCGGCACGTGCCGGCGATCTACTACGACCCGATGCTCGCGCTGTCGGTCGTGCGGTGAGGTGGATGGAACCAGCGCAGGTGTGAGGGCGCTGCCCTCCTCGTTCCCAAGGAGAGTGCAATGAATCGAGTGCAACTGATCGGCCGGCTTGGCCGAGATCCCGAAAGTGGGCTGAGCGGCAAGGGCAGCTATGCGAGCTTCGGCCTGGCGACGAATGAATACTGGACCGATCGTGGCTCCGGTGAACTGGTCGAACACACGGAATGGCACCAGTTGATCTGCTACGACCGCTTGGCGCAGATCGCCCAGGAGTTCCTCACCAAGGGCAGCGAGGTCTATGTCGAAGGACGGCTGCGGACGACGCGTTGGACCGACAAGGACGGCAAGGAGCAGCGAGGCTCCGAGATCCGGATCGATGAAATGAAGATGCTTCGCAGGGCTCCGAAGATGGATCCTGTGGTCGCGGCGGCCAAAAGCATGGCCTCGATCGAGACCATGATGAGGGACCTCGCCGTGGGTCTGCGAAACGACGTCACGCTGGCCGATCTCGCCGGGATGCTGAACGTGGTGCGGACCACCTTGGTCGGCGACGGCCCCGACAAGGAGGATGCTCGTGAACCAATCGCTCAAAGCGTTGCCGCCTGAGTCACCGCGCGAGGCGGACACCAGGTTCATTCAGGACGTTGACAGCGTGCGACGTGCCATCGACGCACGGGGAGCGCTACCCGACAAGACTTCGAATGAGGCGCCGTCGAACGTCATCGGGCCTGACAAGCCGGGGGCTCGTGCGGCTGCCCGTGGCGACGCCAACGCAGATCCGCGTTCGGCGCGGCCCGAAGTGGTCGTGCGTGTTTCGGTGATCGATGGCGCGGATCGCCTTGTCTACGTCGACATGCGAGATCGAGTTGGCTGGAAGCAGCCTGTGGCGGCTGAGCAGGTGGCGAGCGAACTTAGTCGTCTTCCTTCTGCCACCGAGGGTGTCACCCCTGCCGCGCCGCGCACGGTGCGAACCCTGGAGATGGGGCGCCCGCTGGCCCCACCGCATCGGGTGGATGATTCCATGCCCGCATCGAAGACGCCGACGCCCTACGGTCTTGGCAAAGCCAGCCTCTCGGCGAGCCCGTCGCTGTCGGCTCAGCAGCAGCGCATGTCAGCGCCATCGAGGGCGCCAACGCTGCCAGTTCGAGCGACGCTCCAGGCACCGGCGAGGTCCAGATGAGCCGGCTGCGCGAGTTCCCTGCGTTGGCCGAGATGAGGCTTGCGCCCCAGCCCAAGTAGGCTTCGATCTTCATGAATGACAATCGCAAGCCCGCGCCACCGGCCTCCGTCTGGAACCGTTTCTGG
>NZ_JBFUCI010000451.1:0-4968 GCF_056405335.1 Variovorax sp. P1_H12_2 | reverse complement strand
CGACCACGCGGCGCAACGCGTACAGCATGGTGATGTCGACGGGCTGGAAGTAGAGGAAGTTGGACACCGCCTCCAGGCACTGTTCGTAGGAGGTCTGCGTGAGCGTGGCGCCGCCGTTCGGTCCGGTGCTGAGGGCCACCAGCCCCTGCACCTGCAGCGCGGCCAGCGCTTCGCGCACTGTGCCTCGCGAAACGCCCATCTGTTCGATCAGCTCTTTCTCTTGGGGCAGCCTGCTGCCCACCTGTTGCTGCGTCTGGACGATCCAGCGCTTGATGCCGTGGACCACTTGGTCGGAGCGTTTGACGCGCTTGGCGCGCGGCAGGGGAGGCTTGGGTTGGGGTGGCATGTGCGTTTGGTGTTTATGATCATAAATATCATCAATTCGTGAAATCCTGTCAAGCGGGTTTGACCGCATGAACGCAAGCAGGGGAGGCTGCCGCCGGCGGAGGACGCCATCCATTGGCGTCTGGTACTGCCTTCACCCACCCGAGCACCTATCAAAGTGCGTGTGACCTTGTGACACGTCGCGACCGCGCCGGAGAGGAGCTTTGCTGTAGCAATCCGTCGAGGACGCACCATGCTGCGATGCGATGCGATGCGATGCGATGCGATGCGATGTGGCATTTCTTTTCGCGCCCAGTGGTCACACTGGCCGCCGCGAACTCTGTGAAGGTGCATGTCCTGCCAGCTGAAATCGGACGCTCTGTTTGGTCGTGTAGCGCTCGCTGGTCAGAACGGTTTCGCCATTGCCGCCTTTGAGGTTGAACATTGAACTGCGCGCCGCTGCGCTTAGGTCGAAATGTGCTGGCAAATCTGTCGAAGTTGATTGCCTAGCCGGATGGCCGCCGACCGGAAGCCACCTCAGAAAGTGCCCGTCGGTGAACCGGTCCTGCTCGGGCTACCATCTCACGAACCCTCGTTGGTTCCGGGCCGGCAGTGAATTCAAAACCGTTCTTGCTGCGGGCTCGTGTCAGCCGTCCTCTTCGGCCAAAGAAGGGTCGGCGCGCAGCGTCAGGCCTCTCAGTTAACCATGCCAACCACCTTCGACACGAACCTGCTCGGCGCGTTGCCTGACGGTCATCCCGTCACCGAATACACGCTCGACAACGGCTCCGGGCTGCGTCTGAGCGCCATTAACCTGGGAGGGATCGTCACATCCCTGGAAGTGCCCGATCGCAGCGGTGCCAGCGCGAACGTGGTCCTGGGCTTGCCCACGCTGGACGACTACATCGCGCGCAACCCCCACTTCGGTACCATCGTGGGGCGCTGCGCCAACCGGATCGCGAACGGCCGGTTCACGCTCGATGGCGAAGAGTTCCAGTTGCCGCTCAACGACGGGCCGAACACCTTGCACGGCGGCATTGCTGGTTTCGGCGCGCGCTGGTGGGCCATCTCTCCGCTCGATACCGGCGTGCCGGGCGAGACCGCGCTCACCTTGCGCTACACGAGCGACGATGGTGAGGAAGGTTACCCGGGTCGGCTGGACGTGGAGGTGCGCTACACGCTCGACGCCGAATGCTGGCGCATCGACTACAGCGCCCGCACCGACCGTGCCACGGTGCTGAACCTGAGCCACCACGACTACTTCAACCTCGCGGGTCACGGCTCGGCGCTCGACCATGTGCTGACGTTGCCAGCCTCGCGCTATACGCCGGTCGATGCCATGCTGATTCCGACCGGCGTCGCCGAGGTTGCAGGCACGCCGTTCGACTTTCGCACGCCCACGCGCATCAGCGAGCGCATCCGTATGCCGCACCCCCAGCTCGTGCGCGCCCGCGGCTACGACCACAACTGGGTGCTCGATCGCCCTGCCGACGGTCTGGCGCTGGCGGCCCGGCTCGAGCACGAGGGCTCTGGCCGCGTGATGGAAGTCTTCTCGACCGAGCCCGGCGTGCAGTTCTACTCGGGCAACTTCCTCGACGGCACCCTGGTCGGGCGCTCGGGCGAAGTGGTGCGTCAGGGCGACGCACTCTGCCTGGAGACCCAGCATTTCCCGGATTCGCCGAATCGGCCGGAGTTTCCGTCGATCGTGCTGCGGCCGGGCGAACTGTTCCGCAGTTCGACGGTGCACCGCTTCAGCGTGCGCTGAGGCGGCCCGCCCGGGCGCCGTCGTTCCAGGCTTTTTAGCCGCCGAAGCGGTGCGCGGGCAGGCCGGGRCTGTCGATCCGTACCGCGAACAGCCCGCCCGCCAGCGGCTCGGCCGCGCGCCGATCCGCACTCAGCCCGCTGCAGGCGCTGGTGATGAACAGCGTCTGGAAGTCGTAGCCGCCGAAGGCGCAGTTCGTGATGTGCGAGGTCGGCAACGCGATGCGGCAGAGTTCGTCACCGCTCGACGGGTCGTGGCAGCTTACGCAGGCGCCGCCCCAGTGCGCGATCCAGAGGCGGCCGGCGGCATCGGTCGTCATGCCGTCCGGCAGGCCGTCGCCAGGCCCGAAGCGAATCCACTCGCGGCGCTGGGAGAGCGTGCCCGCGGCAGGGTCGAAGTCGTAGGCCAGCACGCGGCCACGCACGGTGTCGTTGAAGTAGAGCGTGTGGCCATCGGCCGACCAGGTCGGTCCGTTGGTCACGGCAAAGCCATGGTCGTGGCGGGTGCAGCGGCCGTCCGAGTCGAGGCGGTAGAGCGCACCGGTCGGTGACTCGCAGGCGAAATCCATCGTGCCGCCCCAGAAGCGCCCCTGGGCGTCGCACTTACCGTCGTTGAAGCGGTTGCCGGGCCGGTCCGGCTCCGGCTGATGGAGGTAGTGCGGCGCCTGCGCGGGCCCTGCGGGATCGAAGAGCGCGAAGCCGCGGTGCAGCGTGACCAGCAGCCCGGGCGCGTCTGCGCGTTCGGCGAGCGCCGAGACGGCCTCTTCGAACTGCCAGCTCCGGCGCAGGCCTTCTGCGGGGTGCCAGCGGTGCAGCCGATGCGCCAGGATGTCGACCCAGTAGAGCGCCTGCTCACGGGGCGACCACAGCGCGCCCTCGCCGAGCGTGGCGCCGGCGGACCAGACGCATTCGGGCGCGCCGAGTGCGCGCGGCGGGATCGAGGCAGGGGCAGCGGGTGCGGTCATGGACGACTCCGTCGAATGCGGCGCCACGGAGAGTCCGGGGGCCTTGACGCGCCGGATCGTATCAGGGCATATTGATATGAGAAATAGAAAATATCTAATTATTTGATATCTCTTTTGCAATGACAAGATTCGACGTGGAGACCTCCTTGAGCACCAACCCTTCCCCTCTTTCCAAAAACGCCCACTTCCCCAGCTTGCATGGTCGTACGGTCTTTGTGACCGGCGGCGGCAGCGGCATCGGGGCGGCCATGGTGTCGGCCTTTGCTGCGCAGGGTGCGCGGGTCGCATTCATCGACATCGCCGAAGAGGCGAGCCGCGCGCTGGCGCAACGCATCGCCGGCGACGGGCACCCAGCGCCCTGGTGGCGCCGCTGCGACGTGCGGGACATCGACGCGCTGCAGGTCGCCATCGCCGACGCGGCGGCCGCGCTGGGCGACTTCTCGGTACTGGTGAACAACGTGGCGAGCGACGACCGCCATACATTGGAATCGATCACGCCGAGCTACTACGACGAGCGCATGGCGATCAACGAGCGGCCCGCACTGTTTGCGATCCAGGCGGTGGTGCCGGGCATGAAGCGCCTCGGCCGCGGGTCGGTGATCAACCTGGGCTCGACGGGCTGGCAGGGCAAGGGCGCGGGCTATCCCTGCTATGCGATCGCCAAGTCGTCGGTAAACGGCCTGACGCGGGGGCTCGCGGTCGACCTGGGCCGCGATCGCATCCGCATCAACACGGTGTCGCCGGGATGGGTGATGACCGAGCGCCAAGTGCGGCTCTGGCTCGACGAGGAGGGAGAGAAGGCGCTCCAGCGCAACCAGTGCCTGCCGGACAAGCTCATGCCGGAAGACATCGCGCGCATGGTGCTGTTCCTCGCATCGGACGATGCGGCCATGTGCACGGCGCAGGAGTTCACGGTGGACGCGGGCTGGATCTGAGCGCCCGGGCGGGCGCTGAGTCCGCGAGGTCCAGCTTGCGGTTGTAGACCGACAGGCTGGCCACCTTGAGCGCCTTCATCATCACCTTCGCCGCAGGCGACAGCAGGCGGTCGGTGCGCGTGATGATCCCGAAATTGTCCATATGGCAGGGCATCTCCAGCGGCAGCAAGGCCACGATGCCGTGTGCAGCGTAGTAGCGGGCGACGTCGGCCGCGAGCACCGCGATCATGTCGCTTCGCTGCAGCATGCTGGTGAGGAACAGTAGCGCTGCGGTCTCGACGGTGTTGACGGGCGGCGCCAAACCGTCCTCCTGGAACATCAGCTCGAAGCGGTGGCGCAGCACGCTGCCCGCTGGCGGCACGATCCAGCTGGCGTCGACCACATCCGGCAGCGCGAGGTCCGCAGTGCCCAGCAGGGGATGGCCTGGCCGCACGACGGCACAGACCAGTTCCTGAGTCAGGGCCTCGTAGCGCAAACGTGACTTGTCGTGCTCTTCGAACAGGCGCGCTACAAGAATGTCGAGCTTGCCCTGTTCCAGCCGCTCGAGAAGCACCGGGCTTGTTTCGATTTCGAGCGACACACGCAGATTTGGCTGCTCCCGCTTGACTGCTGCCACCGCAGGCGGCAGCAACGCGAGGCCTGGTGAGGTGATCGCGCCCACGCACACCTGGCCAAAGCTTCCGGCCTTCAAGGCCTGCAATTCCTCGTGCGCCTGATTCAGGCTGCCCAGTGCGATGCGCGCGTGCCGGATCATGGTCTCGCCGTACCAGGTCGGACGCATGCCGCGCGGCAGCCGCTCGAACAGCGGCACTTCCAGCACGTCCTCGAGATCCTTGAGCAACTTGGAGGCAGCCGGCTGCGTCATGTTGAGCACCTGCGCGGCCCGGTGGATGTTCCCTTCTTCCGCCAGCGTGACCAGCAGCAGCAGTTGCCGGGTCTTGAGTCGCGCACGAAGAAACCAGTGGATGGAGGTGGTCATGGGG
>NZ_JBFUCI010000450.1:0-5023 GCF_056405335.1 Variovorax sp. P1_H12_2 | reverse complement strand
CGCCGACGCAGCAATGCGGCGGTCGCCGGCGGCAGCGCGGGACCGGCGGGGGCCAGGTCTTCGTGATCCTCGCTGTCTTCGCGCACGATGCGCAGGGGCCCGTTCGGCGCCGCGGCGGTCGGCTGCGAGGCCGCCTTGTACGCCGTGGTCAGAGCCTGCAGCAACGCGGCGCTGCCCTGGCCCCGGCGGATGCGTTCCGCGACTGCCTGCGCTTCGGCTTCGGACAGGTACATCCCGACGGTGATCTTCGAACGGCGCAGGTTGACGACCGTCCACGCCCGGCTCGGCGCCAGTCGCGTGGCCGCCGCGCCCGCGGCGCCGGACAGGGCCAGCGTGCCTGCCGTGTCGAGGGGTTCGAGCAGGTAGAAGCGCTGCCCGACCGCGATGCGGTGCCGTGAGCGCAGGAAGGCCGGCGCGACCGCGACGCCCAGTTTGGGTTCGCGCAGCAGCAGGCCAGCGGCTTCCGGCGTCAACGGATGCACCTGCGACGATGCGGCACGGCCGCGCCCGCCGCCGTTGGCGCGATCGACGCGGATCATGCGCGGCAGCGTGGTGCCCGTCGCCGACTGGTAGATGTGCATGCGTGCACGGATCGGGAACGACGCGCCCGCGGCGCGCAGCATGGCGCCCACCGTCGTGCCGCCGAAAGTCGGCAGCGCGTCGGCGATCTGCGCCGTGAGCTCCACTTCCGGCGTGCGGCTGTACTTGCGGTACGTGCGGACGCTGCGCGGACGCCGGGCGACGAAGGTCCCGCCGATCGAGGGCGCCTGGCGCAGGCCGGGCCGCACGAAGCGCTGCGGGAAATGGCTGGCCACCGCCTCGCCGAATGCGTCCGCGGCGGCGAGCTGCATGAGGTCCTCGTTCTCGAGGACGTAGTCTTCGCTCTCGGCCAGGCGTCGCACGGTGTCTTCGACGACGCTTGCCAGGGCGATCGGTGCGGCCTCGTCGGTGCGCGCTTCATTGGCATCGCCTTCGGCCTCCAGCGCGACCAGGCGCAGGCCGGTATCGACGATCGCGTTCGACAGCGGGCCTGACAGGGTGGGGCCGACCCAGCGCTTGATCAGTTGCCCCAGATAGCCCGCGAGAAAGCGCACGACCTTGGGGCGCCCGACAAGGTTGATGCCCACGCGCAGCGCGCCGAGCAGTGCGGGTACGAACTGCTCCACGGCGGGCGCCAGGTCTTCCTCGTCGTGGGCCGTGCGCAGGCGGTCGATCAGCACGCCCCGGGCTTCGGCCAGGCGTTCGAGTTCACGTCCGTGTGCGTTGTCTTCGCGATCGCGATCGCGGTCCTCGTACGATTCTCCGGCGAATTCGCCCACCGTGTCGCCGGTCATCGCTTCGGCCAGGGCCGCGTCGAAGGATTCGGCCAGTGCCTCGACATCGGTCAGGTTGGCGGGCGAGACCGCGCCGGTGTAGACGGCGCCTTCGTCTTCCGAAGCTTCGGAGGTGATGCGCGCCGCCAGCGCCCGCGCGGCCGGCTGCAGCGGCGCCGGAAGCCTGCCGATCGCGATCGACAGCACGCGCTTGAGCAATGGATTGATCAGCGCGCGCAGCTTCTGAAGAATCGGCCCGAGCACCGCACCGGCGACCTTGCCCACGGTCTTGCCGACGGTCGCCGCGGCGTTGGCGACGAACTTGACCGCCTTCTTCGCCTTGCGCACCAGCGCGCCGATGAATTCTTCTCCGGCCGGCGTCAACTCGCCGGACTGCGGGTCGAGGCGATCGAGCACCTCGTCGAGCTGCTCGCCGGTCAGCGACTCGATGTCCTTGCCGGTGAGTCCGGCTTCGAGCGACTCCAGGTATTGCTGCGCCTCGAACCGGACCGCGGACAGTTGGGAATCGGCGTAGCGCTCACGTTCGGCGCCCGTGTAGGGCGACTCGTCGGTGAAGCGGTCGGCAACGGCTTGTTCGGTCTCTTCGGCGAGGTAGGCGATGGCTTCGTCGAAGCTCTCGTCGCGCAGTTCGGCGAATGCCTGTGCGAGCAGGCGGTCGGATTCGGATTCCGACAGTGTGTTGTTGGCGGTTTCGGCGAATGGCGTCGCGCCTTCGCTGAAAAAGATGGCGCGCTCGGCCGACGCCGTGGTGGCCGCGACTTCGGGCATCGCCTCGGCGAAGGGGTTCTGCTCGGACTGAACGCTCCGTTCGCGTTCGTACACTTCCTGGTCGATCATGTCACGACTCCGGGCCAGTGGCTCATGGCGCAAGTCGACCATATCTGCCGTCCGTAGTCGTACGAGGAAACATCCCGCCGGCATCGCCGACGGGTCGCGATCGCGTGGCCGGGTCGTGGTGGATGCGTAGCGGCCGTTACCGCGCGGCGTTGCCGGGGCGTCGCGCAGGCGTCCTCATTTCGTCCAAGGTGAGCGGGTGCCGCGTTGACGCGACGCATGTACGCGCAGCGCGGACGGTCAGCGTGAGTGCCGCTTGGAGTGGCTGATACCTGCGACCCGTTCTGTCAGCGCGGGATCCGGTTCTACGCCCAGTTCTTCGTCGAGCTTTTGCTTGAGCATGCGGAAGCACTGCATCGCTTGGTAACGATTGCGCTGCGCAAGGTGCGCATCGATCAGCGCCTCCGCAGCGGATTCGCGAAGCGGTTCGGCGGCGAYGGCTGCCRCACCGGCCTGTATGGCCAGGCCATAGCGACCAGCCGACACCATCGTGCGACAGGCCGCCTCCAACGCCTGCACACGCAGCATGTGGAACGCATCTTGCTCCGGCAGAACCCATTCCTCGTGCCACCCGGGAAGGATGTCGCTCGATAGGAGCGCGATCTCCTCAAGCGACAGGGGCTCGCCAGCCAGCGCATTCGCCGCGATGCGGTGTGCCTCCTCAAGGTCACATTCCGCATCGAGTACGAGTTCGTCGCCGATCGTCACCACCCAGCCCCGCGGCACATGCCACAACGCACGGCGAAGGTTCGCGCGCCCGACGTCCTCCGGCACATCCGGCCAAACTTGGGCCGAAGCCAACCCGCGTAGAGCGGGTTGCCTGCGAAGCGCCAGATACGCAAGGAGGCGGCGGCCAGGCAAAGAAAGCCGCATCATCGGGTACACGCCGAGGCGACCGACGATCGCGATTCTGCGCCTCACGTTGTCGTTGGGTTGTTCCATTACCTCTCGCCTCGACAAACCCGCTTTGCTTGAACGAATGCGGCAGGTATCTAATCCCTGAACTTCGCACTTGGCAATCCCACGCATGGCCTATGCGAGGCGACCGGGGATGCTATGCCCCGCTGGATGCGCCGACAAAAAAACGGTGCGCGGATCGAACGACGCACGCAAGTCGTCCAGTTCAATTGCCAATGCGGCGATGTGGGCATCAGTCGCTTCGTCGAACATGGGTGTTGATCGACGTCGAACTGCTCGCTCATGACGCCGTACTTCGCGCGCTTCAGTTGAGCCAGTGCGTAGGTGAAGCTGTCGATCTTGACGTCGCGCCAGTTRATCCGCTGAGCACCTCGCTGCTTTCCTGCTGGCCACGTTCGATCAACTTGGCGAGCAGCTCGCGCACTCGACCTCGTTCAGGGCGAGAGAATGACCATCGCCGAGGCGCGACAGTCTACGAACTGGAGAAAGCCGTTCCTTGTCCACGGCCGCGGTGAAGTCCAAAAGCGCATCGAGTTCTTGATTCCGACGCTGTACTTCAACACGGTTCATGTTGTCCTTGGTGGCGCTCGAACAGTCTCTGCTCGAATGCTTCTTCGGCCGATTGCTATAGGAAGCGCGTATGTGTGCACGCGCGACATCAAGGACCCGACCCAGAACATCGTGTGGGTCACGCCGGAAGGGAGTGGGGGCCCGAACTACTCCGGTATGTGATCGGGCCGGAGTGGGTGCTGTGATCCATTCGCCGAGGTTAACCCGGGTCCCGGCGAAGCTCGCTGTCGCGGACCGACAGGAACTTGCTCGGGGGCACGCCCACCAAGCGCGTCATCATCGCGGCGAAGGCACTCGCGCTCGAGTAACCGAGCTCCGTCGCGATGTGAGACATGGGCTTTCGCTGCGCTGCGAGCGTCAGTGCGCGAGCCAGCAGCACCTGCTGCCGCCAACTCGCGAAGCTCGTTCCTATTTCCTTGCGGAACAGCCGCGCAATCGTGCTGACGCTGGCACCCGCCTCGCTTGCCAGTGAACCCAGTGATTGGTCCCGGGCCGGGTCCTCCAGGAACGATTCGCAGAATGCGCGCAACCGCCTGTCAGCCGGCAGCACGATCCCGAGCGGCGAGGTCTTCGACCGGCGCATCTCRCTGAGCGCCAGCACACACATGCTTCGATAGCGCTGGACATCGACGGTGTCGGAATCCTCGGCGCCCATCTGATGCACCAGTTCCAGCAGCAGCGGTCGCACCTCGATGACGCGGCATCTGCTCCAGGCCCGGTCCACGGTGGCGCTGGACATGGACGGCCCCGTGATGCCTCGCGGCTGGTAGACATAGACGGAGTGCAAATCAGCGTCCTCCAGGACCGACGCCGCGTGCTCCACGTTGGCGGGAATCCAGACTGCGCGCCGAGGCGGCAGCACGTACGCCGCCTCGGAGGTCATGACACGCGCGACGCCAGCACTCGAAAAAACCATCTGTGCCCAGTGATGCTGATGCGGAAGCACCTTCGTGTGAGCGCGCAAGAGCCGCGACTTGACGCGCACGGGCTGCTGCCTCGTCGGTGTGAACGGGTGCGGATCGAGCGGAGGAACGCTCTGGTCGGGCGATCGCGTGCGTGCCATGAATTCAACAGAAATTGATTTCTTATCGCAATTCAATCATAACTTCGTTAGCTAGAGTCAAGTTTCGCGTCAAGCGATCGAGAGTCAAAGAATCGGGGAGGGGAGCAAAGTGAGCCTTCGGCACAACACCAGCCGCAGCCGAGCGGTATCAGCGATTGATCGGCACTTTGAGAACGAAGAATTCGAGCTGAAGGGGGAGACCGAGAACTGCAAAGCGCTCGTTGCGCGAAGAGAGCATCTACTCATCGGTATCAGCCCGTTCAACTCGCGGTTCTCGCCTGAGTACGTTGAGTCGCTTGTCGAT
>NZ_JBFUCI010000449.1:0-5026 GCF_056405335.1 Variovorax sp. P1_H12_2 | reverse complement strand
GCTGATGCCGCTGGCGACGTGCCCCGAGGGCACATGGCGCGCGGCCGCATCGACGTGGCCGGTCTGGTCGTCGAAGAAGAAGTCGGGCTCGAACTCGCGCAGGAACTCGCCCTTGGGAAGGCCGCCGAGAAACATCGCCTCGTCGACCTTGATATTCCAGTTCATCAGCGTTCGGATCGCGCGCTCGTGCGCCGGCGCGCTGCGCGCGGTGACCAGCGCGGTGCGGATGCGCATGACGGGGCTGCTGGCCTGCTGCAACCGATGCAGCGCCGCCAGCAGCGGCTTGAACGGCCCTTCGGGCAGCGGCATTCCGGCCTTGGAGGACTCGTGCAGCTGGAAGGCATCGAGCCCCTCGGCCTGGAAGACGCGCTCGGCCTCGTCGCTGAACAGCACGGCATCGCCGTCGAAGGCGATGCGGACTTCGTTCGGATAGGCGTCGCTCGCGTGCACCGACTCGACCAACACGCGCGCCGCAGGAAAGCCGGCGACCAGCGCCTCGCGCACGTCATCGGCGTTGACCGACAGGAAGAGGTGGGCGCGCAGCGGCCGCAGGTAGCCGAAAGGCGGCCGGCCCTGCGTGAACACGCCGCGCTGCAGCGAGATGCCGTTGGCCACGCCCGAGCGGAACACGCGCATGCCCGACACCGGGTCGTTGCGCGACAGGATCACCACCTCGACCCGCTGCTGGCCGTCGTCATTGAAGCGCAGCAGCTTGCGCACCAGCGAGTAGGCGATGCCGGGCCGGGCCGGTACGTCGAGCCGTTCGAGCTGCAGCTTCATGTAGCCGGCGTCGTCACCGGATTCGAAGATGCGGTTTTCTTCCTCAAGATTGAAGAGGGCCCGCGAGGAGATTGCGACCACCAGCTTGTCGTCCAGGGAGACCGCCATGGGCTACTTCACGAATTGGTTCAATTGGATGATCGGCATCAGCACCGCCAGCACGATCAGCATCACGACGCCACCCATCGCGACGATCAGCAGCGGCTCGAGGATGGTCGCCAGGTGCATCGCCCGGCGCTGCACTTCGGCGCCCAGCTGGTTGGCCGCGCGCTGCAGCATCAGCGGCAGGGTGCCGGTCTGCTCGCCGAGGCGCGCGAACATCGAGACGATGCCGGGAAAGCGCTTCTTCTGCGCCAGCGCGGAGGCCAGCGGCGCGCCTTCGCGCACCAGCACCAGGGCGTCGAGCGCATCGGCACGCATCGCGCTGTTGCTGAGCGTCTCGGAGGCGGCCTGCAGTGCGCGCAGGATCGGCACGCCTGCGGTCGCCAGCATCGCCAGCGTGCTGGCGAAGCGCGCCGCGTTGTAGCCGCGGGCCAGCTTGCCGACCAGCGGCAGGTTGAGCCAGGCGGCGTCGAAGCGCTCGCGGATCGCGGCGCGCGCCAGCGCCATGCGGGCCGCGATCACGCCCAGCACGATCACGATCAATGCCAGCCAGCCGTAGTTGCGCACCAGCGCGCTGAGGCCGAGCATGCCGACCGTGAGGATCGGCAGTGCGCGCTTGGTGCCGGCAAACACGTTGGCCACCTGCGGCACCACGTAGCTCACGAGGAAGATCACGATCACGATCGCGACCAGCGTCACGATCGCCGGATAGACTGCCGCGCCGACCAGCTTCTGCTGCAGCGCCTGGCGCTGTTCGAGGTCGTCGGCAAGGCGCTCGAGCACCAGGCCCAGGTTGCCGCTCTGCTCGCCGGCGCCGATCACGGCGGTGTAGATCGGCGAGAACTCGCGCGGGTGCTGGCTGAGTGCACGGCCGAACGGAGAGCCGGCATTGACCTCGGCACGCAGCGAGGCGACCAGATTGCGCTGTTCTTCGGTCTCGGCCTCGTCGGTCAGAGCGGTCAAGGCGCGTTCCAGCGACAGGCCCGAGGACACCAGCCCCGCGATCTGCCGCGTCCAGACCGCCAGCGTGGTCGAGTTGAAGACCCGTCCGCCGCCGTACAGCCGGCGCCAGCCGCCGACCGCGGGCACGCCGCTCTCGACGCTGCCGACGGTCGTCAGGGCCAGCGGAATCAGCGCCTGGGCGCGCAGCATGCCGCGTGCGGCGCGCGCGGTGTCGGCCTCGACCACGCCCTTGCGGGCCTGGCCTTGGGAATCGATGGCTTCGAAGGAGTAGGCAGGCATGAGGACCGTCAGCAGAATGAATATGCGAACCCGCATTGTCGACGCTTGGCGAGCCTTTTTCGTCGGGCTGCTTCCCCACGATCGCGCCCTGTTCGTTCGGCCGCGAGGCGCTGCCCGTGGCGCGCGTCTATGTACTAGTGGTTAACACTGGACGCGATCTCATTGACCGGCAGAAAAGGTCGCACTTAGAATTTGCGCACAGGTTCAGATTTCAAGACCATCTGTGAGATGGCTTTGTCGCGCCTGTAAGGTTTGCATCGTTCTCTTGCGGATTATTCCAATGGAGACAACTGTGCAACCCAACGCGATCAAGATCCGTGGCATCGACGATGTCATCGCCTACCTGGACTCACGCCAGGGCATCGTAGGCCGAGCTTCCACCATCTGGTGGTTGGCGCTGGGCGGATTGTTCCTCGACGCCTTTTCCAATTCCGCGCTGAGCGCTGGCCTCGGGCCTATGACGCGCGACCTTCATCTCACCGCCGGTCAGGTGGCGTTGATGACTTCGTTCGCCTCCTGGGTGGCCATCGTCTTCAACCCGGTTGGCGGCTGGATGGCGGACCGCTGGGGGCGCATCCGCCCGCTCGTGCTCGCCAAGTTCCTTGCTGTGGTTGGCGCCGTGCTGGTGGTGTTCGCTCCCAGCTTCGAGATGATCCTGGTCGGCCGCTTCTTCGTCGGCGCCGCCTACGGCATCGACTTCGCGATTGCCATGGCCGTGCTAGCGGAATTCACACCCGCAAAGCTGAAGAGCCGGCTCAACACCTGGCAGGGCATGTGGTACGCGGCGGTCTGCACCAATCTCCTTCTGGCGCTGCTGTTCTACTCCTGGGATGTAGGCGATTCGATCTGGCGCTATTCCGTGGCTGCCACTGCAGTTTTTGGCGTCACGATCCTCGCGCTGCAACTCGCGCTGCTGGTCGAGAGCCCCATCTGGCTCGCGCGAAAGGAGCGACTCGACGAAGCCGCGCGCGCCATGAGCCGCATCTACGGCGAGCTTTTCGTAGCCGCGCCGAAGCACGAGCGCATTCCGGTCATCAACCAGGCCCGTCGCGGTGCAGCCAACGTCCTGCTGATCTTTCGCGGCGCCTACCTGCCTCGCACGATCCTCGCGGCGACGGTGCAGATCGGTCAGTCGATCCAGTATTTCGCAGTGGGCTGGTACCTGCCGTTGATCAGCGCAACGCTGTTCGGCAAGGACTTCGCTCAAGCCACCATCGGCGCGCTCGCCTTCAATGTCTTCGGCATCTTCGGCGGCTTCCTGTCGCCATGGATCGGCCGCAAACTGGGCTTGCGCCGCGCTTCGGCCTTTGGATTCGCCATGGTGTTCCTTATGCTGCTGACGCTCGGCCTGTTCCACGGTCGCATGCCGCTGTGGCTGGCCGTGATCGTTCCTTCGCTCTTCATCCTCTTTCATTCGGGCGGTCCCGGCGCGAACGGCAAGAGCCTGTCGTCACTCTCGTTCCGCAGCGAATTGCGTGCGGGAGCCAACGGCATCATCGGCGCGCTGGGCTCGATCGGCGCGGCGCTCGGCTTGCTGGTCTTTCCGCTGTTCCGGGAGAAGTACGGCCTCGAACATACCTTCCTCATTCTCGCGGTCGTGCCGCTGGTCGCAAGCGTCATCTGCTTTGCGATCCGCTGGGACCCGACGCGCACCACCATCAACCCGGACAACGAACCCGATGCACCTCAGTTCGACGAGGACAAGCAATCGAATGCCGAATCGCCGCAACTGGCCGCGGGGAGAGTGAACTGATGACGACCATTCAGGATGTGATCCTCTGCATCGACGAGGGCACCTCGGGGACGCGAGCGGCCATCGTCGGACGCGACGGTCACGTCTCATGCCTCGAGTACGCGCCGCTGCGGGTCGACACGCCGCGCTCCGGCGTGGTTGAGCAGGACGCCAACGCGATCCTCGACAAGACCATCGAGGTCTGCCGCGCCACTATCGCGCGTGCCCGATCGGAACGGCAACGCATTGTCGCGCTGGCCATTGCGACGCAGCGTTGTTCGGCCGTGCTCTGGGACACCGGCACCGGCCGCGCACTGGTGCCGGTCATGGTGTGGCAGGACACCCGCTACGTCAGTGAACTGGATCAGCTTGCACCCGCCTGGGACAAGCTCCTGAAGGAGCAGATCGGCCGGCCGGTCGGGGTGCGTTCGCCCTACCTCTGGGCCACACACCACATGCGCGAGACCGAGCCGGTTGCCCGCGCCCTCAAGGAGCGCCGCCTCGCCTTCGGAACCGTCGACAGCTGGTTGCTGTGGCACCTCTCGACGCAGCGCGCCTGTGTGACGACGCCGACCAACGTGACCTCCGGCAACGCCTACGTCATGGCCGAACACCGCTACCAGTCGGACTGGATCGATGCGCTCGGCTTTCCTCGAGAGCTGCTTCCCGAACTGCGTGAAGACGCGGATGACTTCGGCCGCACTCGCACCGAGCTGCTCGGCATCGACGTGCCCATCCTCGCTTGTGCCGGCGATCAGCATGCGGGCGCCATCGGCCTGGGCTGCCTCGACCGCGAGCAGGCCATGTGCGTCCACGGCACAGGCAGCTTCGTCGACGTGATCACCGGACCCGTGCTGCCTGTCCATGCAGGCCAGCATGACGGCACCCTCACCATGACAGCGCGGCGTGCGCACGGCGTTTCGCATTTCGCGGTGGAGACCTATGTGGCAACGACCGGCTCCGCGTTGAACTGGGTCTGCGAGAAACTGCAATGGTTCGACAACGCCGAGCAGATCAGCGCCATGGCCGCGACCGTCAGTTCATCTCGCGATGTCACCTTTGTTCCAACGCTGACCGGCCTGCGCGTCCCTGCCATGGAGCCCGGCGCGCGTGCGTCGCTGACTGGCATCTCGATGGCGACCACACGTGCCGAAGTCGCCCGGGCCATCC
>NZ_JBFUCI010000448.1:0-5029 GCF_056405335.1 Variovorax sp. P1_H12_2 | reverse complement strand
CTGCTGTTCGGCCTGGCCATGCTGTGGCGCAGGCCCTTTGATGCGCTGTGGCAGCGCACCGGCGGGTCCTTGCAGCGTCTCGGCGCGGTGCGCAGCGGGCGGCCTCTGGGCGGCCGCCTCGGCGGCTTGGTGCTCGGCCTCAGTCTGGGTGCGGTGTGGACGCCCTGCGCCGGCCCCGTGCTCGGCGCGGCGCTGACCCTGCTGGCCACGGCGCCCGACCCGCGACGCGCGATGTTGCTGCTGTGCTGCTATGCGCTGGGCGCGGGCCTGCCGATGGTCGGCATCGCCTACGGCGGCCAGTGGGCCGGCAGGCGAATCCGCTGGGTCGCCTCGCATCTCGCGCCAGTGCAGCGGGTGTTCGGCGCGCTCGTCGTGGGGGTTGCCGTCGCGATGTTCTTCCAGGTCGACGTGCTGCTCACGGCGCGGCTGTCGGGCTTTCTGCCTTCACTCTCGCAAGGACTCTGACCATGACCACGATCTCCAGGCGACAGTTCTCCACGACCGCGCTGGGCGCTGCGATCGGCATCGCCACCGCGCCCTGGCCGGTACGGGCCGCGCCTTCGCAACTGCTGCGCGACGAGGGCGCCGCGCCCGAGTTCGCCGGCATCGAGAAGTGGCTCAACTCGGCACCCCTGAGCATCCAGGGACTGGCCGGCAAGGCGGTGCTGGTCGACTTCTGGACCTACTCGTGCATCAACTGCATCAACACCTTGCCGCACGTGGTGCGCTGGCACGAGATGTACAGGGACCAGGGGCTGGTCGTGGTGGGCGTGCACACGCCCGAGTTCGCGTTCGAGAAATCGGCCTCGAACGTGGAAGCCGCGTTGCAGCGCTTCAACATCCGCTATCCGGTGGCCCAGGACAACCGCTATCTGACCTGGAAGGCCTACGGCAACCAGTACTGGCCCGCGTTCTACCTGGTCGGCAGGTCGGGCCGCGTGATGCGGAAACACTTCGGCGAGGGCGAATACGCCGAGATGGAGGCCGCGATCCAGGCCGTGCTGGCGCAGAAGCCGCAAGCTTGAGCTTGCGGGCCGGCCGCCGATGCGGCGCATGCGTTCGTCAGGCTTCCAACCGTTCGCGTGGCTGCGTGCCGCGCTGTCTTCATGCCGTCGGCGCTCGGGTCGGCCACCCCGCCAGATGGCGTTCGGCGATGTCGGCCAGCGCCGTGATCCACGCCGGGCTGTCGTTGAGGCAGGCGATGTAGCGGAATTCCTTGCCGCCCGCATGCAGGAAGGCGTCGCGGCCCTCCATCGCGATTTCCTCGAGCGTCTCCAGGCAGTCGGCCGGAAAGCCCGGGCACATCACGTCGACGCGCGCGACRCCCGCCGCGCCGAGTTCGCGCAGCGTCGGCTCGGTATAGGGATCGAGCCATTTGGCGCGGCCGAAGCGCGACTGGAAGGTCACGCGGTAGTGCGACGGCGCGAGCGCGAGCCGCTCGGCCAGCAGGCGCGCGGTGGCCAGGCACTGCGCCTGGTAGGGGTCGCCGAGCCGGATGTTGCGCTCCGGGATGCCGTGGAAGCTCATCACCAGCTGGTCGCCGCGGCCGTTCTGCTGCCAGTGGCGCTGCACGCTCTGCGCCAGTGCGTCGATGTAGAGCGGGTCGTCGTGGTAGTCGTTGACGAAGCGGAACTCCGGCAGCCGGCGCACGCGCGCGCTCCAGGCATTGACCGCGTCGATCACGCTCGCGGTGGTGGTGGCCGAGTACTGGGGGTAGGCCTGCAGCAGMAGCACGCGCGTCACGCCCTCGGCCTTGAATTCATCGAGCCGGGCGGCGATCGAGGGCTTGCCGTAGCGCATGGCATCGCGCGTCTGCAACCGATGGCCGCGCTCGCCGAGCCAGCCGGCCAGCAGCAGGGCCTGCTTGCGGGTCCAGACTTTGAGCGGGGAGCCTTCGGGCGTCCAGATGCTGGCGTACTTGGCGGCTGACTTGGCCGGACGCGTGCGCAGGATGATGCCGTGCAGGATCAGCGCCCACAGCAGGCGCGGAATCTCGACCACGCGCGGATCGCCGAGGAAGTCGGCGAGATAGGGGCGTACCGCCTTCGCCGTCGGTTCGTCGGGCGAGCCGAGGTTGCACCAGAGCACCGCGGTGCGTTCCTCGGCGATGTCTGGGGCGGGCGGTTCGTCTCTGAAGGGCATGCGATATTCTCTGTCATGGCCCACGCGACCCCCGATTCCCTGACCCTCGACGTCAAGCGCGTCGCCGCGATTTCGCTCGATCTGGACGACACCCTGTGGCCGATCTGGCCGACCATCGAACGCGCCGAACGCGTGCTGCACGAATGGCTGCTGCGCGAAGCGCCGAAGACGGCCGACCTGCTGCTGACCCCCGGCATGCTGCGCGAGCTGCGGGAGGCCACGGCCAAGGAGCGTTCGGATCTCGCGCACGACCTGAGCGCGCTGCGCCGCGAGTCGATCCGCGGGGCGCTGCGGCGCGCCGGCGAGGACCCGGCGCTGGCCGAGCCGGCCTTCGACGTCTTCTTTGCCGAGCGACAGCGCGTGACGCTCTATGACGACGCGCTGCCGGCGCTCAAGTGGCTCAGCGAACGCTATCCGCTGGTGGCGGTCTCCAACGGCAATGCCGACATCCATCGCACCGGCGTCGGACGCTGGTTTCGTACCGCCTTCAATGCGCAGGCCTTCGGCAGCGGCAAACCGCATGCGCCGATCTTCCACGCCGCCGCGGCGTCGGTCGGGCTGCTGCCCAGGGACATGCTGCATGTCGGCGACGATGCCGCGCTCGATGTGGTGGGCGCGCTCGATGCGGGCATGCAGGCGGCCTGGCTGGTACGCGAGGAGCGGCCCTGGGAGCACGGTGCCCGGCCGCAGCTGATCGTGCCGAACCTGCACGCCCTGTGCGTGGCGCTGAACACCACGCGAAACTGATCCGGGCGTTCTCTACCGGGGCCCGCCGATCGCGCGTGCCACGCCTTCGTTCACCGTGGACTGGAGGTTGAAGTTCTTGACCATCCCGAGCCCATTGCTGCTGGCGTCGATCACGGTCTGGTTCACGATGTGCTGGTTGTTCAGGGTGTTCTGGATCACGGTGCCCGAGGTGCCGGCCTGCTGCGGCTCGAAGAGGTTGCCCGGGCCGTTCTGGACCAGGTTCAGGGCGGCCATCTGCTTGCCGAGCTGTGCGGCCTGCGCGGCGTTCAGCGTGTTCAGCTGCCCGAAGTTCAACGTCGTCTGCGTCACCAGGCTGCCATTGATGTAGACCGCGCGCGAAATGCCGAAGGTCACCAGCAGGCCGTTGCCGGGATCGAAGCCGCCGCGCAGATTGTCCAGCCTGCTGTCGCCGACCGCCATCCAGGTCTCGGCGTGCCGCTCGATGGGATCGAGCGGTCCGGCCCAGGCGGATGCGCTCAAGGCGCCCGCGAGCACCGACAGGATCAGGGCCGATCGAAGCACCGGGGCGCGGCGGGGGCGCATCAGAAGTCTCCCGGGCCGAACTTGGGCATCGTGATGTCGGTCATGCCGTCGCGTGCAATGCCGGTGCTCACCGGTGCCCTCGGCGCCGCGCGCCAGTCCGCCGCGAGGTTGAAGCGGGCCGATTCCATGCGGTTGTGGATCACGAACAGCAGGCCGTTCTGCCACATCTGCTCGAAGGTCTTGCGCGGCATCGCGCGCGTCCCCAGGGCGGGGTCGCCCAACAGCACCCGGTCCTGCTGCACGCCCTTGATGACGACGAAGTGGTGATAGCCGTCGGTGTTGATCAGCACGATGGCCGGAATGCGGGCCTCGTTGAGCTTGTCCAGCGGCTGCTCGAAGCCATCGGCCTCGAAGCCCTGCGCCGCCAGGAAGCGTTTCATGTCGAGCAGCGAGAAGCCTTCGGTGTGGATCTTCTTCTGGTCGCCATGCTCGTACATCTGCTGGAACACCGTCTCCTCGGTCACCGGAAAACCGTAGTGGTGGGTGAGCAGCGTGGCCAGGGCCGCCGAACCGCAGCTGAAGTCGTACTTCTGAATCAGCGTGCGTCCCGTGCGCGCCTGCTTCAGGCTGGTCAATGGAAGCACGACGTCGCCCATGGCGATCGACGGCATGTAGGCGCCGTCGGCGGCGGCCAGGTCGGCCGTCGCCAACAACGCGATGCAGAGCAACAGGCGGCGCATGGTGGCTGCCCCTCAGTTCATCTGCAGATTGAGGATTGTCGCGTTCTGTATCAGCACATTCGCGCCGGAGTTCTGGATCACGGTCGGCAGCCCGCTCATGTTGGAGAACGAACCGGCACTGATGGTGTTGTCGCCCGTCGTGACGTTGCGCGCCGAGTTGCCAGCGGTGACGCCGTGCAGGGTCATGTCGTTGTTCACGACTTCGGCGCCGCCGCGGGTGTTGGCCAGCGTGTCCGCGTCGGCCGGCTGGGCGACGAAGGCCACGCCTCGGGCGACGGTGCCGGGTGCGTCGCGCGTCGACTGCGAAGTCTGCGCCGCCCCCGTCGCCGGCAGCAGGATCCCGAGGGCCATGCAAATGGGCCCGAAGCGGGTGATGAATGTCATGGCGTCTCCCTTTGGCCAGCGGTGATAGCGAGCCGATCGCCGCCATACGCCCGGTGACCCGGGCCGCACGGTGACGATCGGTCTCATGCTTCGATCAGCGTCCCACGGACAGGTTGGCCTGCACGTTCACGCTTTGCTGAACCATCGAGGCGATGCCGCTGTTCTGGTTCGCGACCATGATCCCCGCCGCCGTCTGGCCGACGCTGGTCMTGGTGTTGGACATGTTGAACGTGCCGGCGTTGACCGTTGCCGTGCCGCCTGCGCCGCCCGTGCCACCGTTGCCGGTGCCGCCGGTTCCGCCGTTGCCGGTATTGGTTCCGCCGTTGCCCGCACCGCCTGAGCCGCCCGTGCCGCTACCGCCCGCGCCGCCGGCGCCTGCGGAGTTGCTGCCGTTGCTGGCGCTGCCGTTGGTGGCGCTGCCGACAGTGCTCGAGCCACCGGCACCGCCCGTGCCCGCGCCGCCGGTCTGGGTGCCGGTCGCGGTGCTGGTGGCCGCACCACCGCCGCCGCCCGCACCGCCCGCTCCACCGGCA
>NZ_JBFUCI010000447.1:0-5052 GCF_056405335.1 Variovorax sp. P1_H12_2 | reverse complement strand
TACATCACCGCATAGTTCATCACGATCGGAAGACCGTAGACGAAGGCCTCTTCCGCGATCGCCTTGGTCTCCGCAATGCTGGGCGCGGCCACGCCTTTGGCGGCATCGGCCTTCTCCACTTGGCTGATCGGATCGACCTTGCTGGTGCAGCCAACTGTCAGGCTGAGCACCGCGGCGAGCACCGCCAGTCGTTTCATCAGTTCCGCTTTCATGTTTGTCCTTCTAACTTGCAGATCGTGATCCGTGCGCTGTTGCAGCGCCCGCGCGATGGTGACATCGGCACCAATGGCTGACAACTGCCCTTTAGGGCAGTTTCGATGGACCTTGGTCTGCTTGGTGGACCTGCGCTCCGCGCCGATCGCCGTCACCTGGCGTCGGGCGAGCGGGCCCCTCCGCTTCAGCCGGCGCTAGCACCCGGGTTGAGGCCCAAAGACGCAGATCGGCAGGGTCAAGCGCTGCCAGAATCGTGCAGGATGTTTCCGAGACGGCAACATGACCGCAGCACTTTACGAGCCCGATCAATGTGTACAAACCTGTGGCGGCGAACATCGGCGTTGTCGACGGGCCCGTCGAAAACCTGACCGTGGCGGGCGTCAGGCTGCCGCTGCCGTTCACCACCCGTATGACGGTGGTGCGGCTCTCGAACGGCGAGCTTTTTCTTCACTCGCCGACGAAGTTCGATCGCAAGCTTGCAGACGAGCTTGAGCACCTCGGGACTGTCCGGCATCTGATCTCCCCCAACCAGTTCCACTATGCCCACATTGGAGAGTGGTTGAAGGCCTTTCCGGATGCCGTCGCTTGGGCTTCGCCGGGCGTGCGCAGAAGGAGCAGAGCGCGGCGGGTGGAGATCCGTTTCGGGAGAGCCCTCGATCTGGACCCGCCGGGCGAATGGCGGCGCGAACTGGACCAATTGCTGTTTCCGGGTGGCTACTTCAAGGAATTCATCTTCTTCCACCGGGAATCACGATCTCTCATCGTGGCGGACGCCATCATCAACATTGAGTTGGACAAGATGGAGGATGAGCGGGATGTACTACCCACGCGGGCAGGCGCTCTTCGGGATGCGCCTGCCGCTGCTGTTGCAGCGGAGAACAGCAGCTGCGGCCATCGCGAAAGTTCAAGCATGGCGGCCTCGCCGCATCATGCTCAGTCATGGGCGCTGCTTCGACGTGGATGCAGACGAGGTCATCCGCCGGATTTTTGGAGAGCACCTTCGGAGGTGACGGGCTGCTCCTGGGCCAGAGAGATGGCCCGCGCCTGGGCGCAGAAAGCAACGAGGATCGGGCCTATGCCGTGCGATGCCAAGGAATGCATCATCTTCAACCGGCCTGTTGGTCAGAATCAGGGGCTTCAGCCCGTTAGCGCGCCACTGGATGGAGCGTCGGCTTCCCGGTGGTGCCGCTCGAGGCATGGACACGGACGACCTGCTCGCGCGGAACGGCGAACATCCCGAACGGCCAGTCGTCACGCAGATCCTGCCGGGGTCGGGATGGTGCTGAACCATGATCCTCGCCTTGTGAGGTTCAAGAGCCCGCATGCGAAATGGTGTCATGCGTGATCCATTCGCCTCGCACACCCGTTGCCCGCAGGGCGGGCGTCGTTGTGCCCCCTTTCCCCGCTTTTCCGGCGCGCAGGACGCCTGTCCAGAGCGCAATCTCCTCGAAGGCCACCGCGCGCCGCAGGCGGGGCTGGACGCGGCGTACGATGACGCCGAGGAGGCACAGCAGCTGGGTCGGCTACGCAATGCCAACGCCCAGTTGAGGCATGACAACCCAAATTCCGATCGCGAGCTGGACTGGCAAGTCGACGTCCGGGTCGGAACAACACATGGCCGCATGCGGCCATGTGACCCGATCAATCCTCGCAAGTGCCAACAAGGACGTGCTGCGCGACAGGCGGCAGCTCGCGGCTCAGGATGTACTCGAACGACTCGCCCGCCAGGCGCGCGGCGGTGAAGATGGCGGTGCGATCGTGGTGCAGCACCTGCAGCCACGCGTCAAGGTACGCTGCATGCCCCTCGATCGTCGCATCCACCAGGCCGATGTGCCCCAGTACGAAGGCGCAGCCGAGCTCGGCCACGAGTTCCTCGAACGCGTAGGCGGCATCGCCGAAGCGCTTGCCGAACTCACGGGCCAGCCGGTCCGGGTGGCCGGTCCAGTGCACCAGYTCGTGCARCGCSGTSGCGCARTAGGCCTCGGGACTSGTGAACCGRTCGACGKCGGGCATGARRATCCGGTCKGCGYGCGGKGCRTAGGCCGCRCGMTCGWARCCGTGCCGRATGTCGGCCTTGCARCCACCGATGAAGCGCATCGCGCCTTCGATCGGGGAACGATCCGTCCAGTCTTTCGGAGGGACCGCATCAGCGATCAGCTCCGGCGGSARGCCGTCGATYTGCGCSACGTTGAAAACCCAGAACGGCWTGCAMAGCAGGAAGCTTCTCTCGCCGGTGCCCACTTCGCCGCCCTCCTCCTCTTCGCGCCCGCAAGCGCTTTGCGCATCGTCGGCAGCGTCCGCCGTTGGCCTGCCCGCTTTGCGCTCGAAGTGCGCGCAAAGCACCGCCCGCTCACCCTTGCGAACCTGTGCACCGAGACTGGCGGCCTGCTTGTACGTCAGCCAGACRTTSGASGCGTAGCCCTGTTCGATCGCGGCATCCCACAGCAGCAGCACATTGGCGCCRTGGTACGCAGCGCCCGTCTTGCCATTGCGCGGCATGCCGCGCGAGGCCGCCCGGGTCCAGCGTTCGCGAAACACGTTCCCGCCCCGCTCGAGCATCGCGATGATCCGGTCGGTGACGGACTGCCGGACATCCATGCGGCCGCCGCCGCGCGGCGCTKAACCTCCATGCTGAACAGCACCTGCTTTTGGTGAGTCCTCGGGGGGTACGGGGGGAACGCCCGTGGCGGTCTGGTTGTCCGCATTGCGCTGACGGGAAGATTGAAGTGCACGCATGGCTGGGCCTTTCTGCGGTGTGTGCCGCGGTGGTTGAACATCTGCTTTCGGAGCCGCCTCGACGCATGAAGAGCGAGCGGAAAGGGTCGGTGTCCAGGGACCGCCCGGAGGCCGCAGCTGAGCGCCAGCGAAGACCGGGTGAGGACGGTGGCGCAGCCCGAAGCCCTGGACAGCGGCTCGTGCGAGCTATGCGTCGATGAAGAGGTGGCTCTGAAAGCAGATGCGCCGCGGCAGACGCCGCTCACCCACACGGACACTCTTCCGGCCGCGCCGCGGCCGCAGGCCGCTCCCGCCGCCCTCTGCCAGGCAGAGGCGAGAGTGCGTCCATCCATGTGCCGGACTGCCGCGCAAGCGGCCTTGCTCCGTACCGCGCGCGCAGCGCGCCATGAATGACGAAGCCGTTGAAAGCCGCCGGCGCATCCGGCGGCGGGCCCTCAGGCCTGGATGCGCCCGGCCCATCGCGCCTCACGCGCGTAGGCGCTGAGCGGCTGCGAAGCCCGGAAGTGCAGGTCCTGCTCGATCGGCAGCCTCATCATTCCGCGCATTTCGGAAAGCTCCGGCAGGCTCACGCGCCCCAGCTCCGGAAAGCCCAAGCCGAGATCGGCCAGGCCGAAGGCGATGTCCGGCTCGTCGGGATCGACTTCCGTCAGCAGCCACGTCGCCCCCGCATCGGGCGTGAAGAGCTTGACGACCGGCATCGGATCGAAATCCCTATCCTTGTCCTGGCACATCAATGCCATGCGGCCGTTGGCCAGCAGCCGCTCGAATTGTTCATCGGTGATGAAGGAATAGTTGGAAGCCATGTCGTTCTCCTTGAACGGTAGAGGGCGGATTGCCCGTGACCGTCCACGGCGCGCCGCAGCGCAGCCGTCAAGGTTCGAAGACGGCCGTGAGGCCGCAAGCACCACCAGGTGCGCCGACCTTGACGGCGAGAACGGTGTGACACCCTGAAGGGAACAGCAAGCCACCCTCCCCTGGACGGGCTGATTCTTCAAGTCAACAGCTGCGGGTAGACGGGACGACCATGCCATCTGATGGGGTCTGCTGGTCGGCTCCTCTATCGCTTTGTCGCACTCGGAGTGCTACGGCTGTACTGGGCTTCGCCAACCACGGTCTAACCTGCTTTGCCATCACTGGCGTGATTGCCTGAGCAATCGGTGGTTTGGTCTCCTTGCCTTCTGATTTGATGGGTTGTATAGCTGCTATGCAGCGAGCTGCGGCGGGACGTAGCTGGGGCAGAACTCGCGCCCGTGCACCAGCAGCGCCCAAACAGTTCGCACGTTCTTGTTCGCCAGCGCGACCGCGGCCACGTTCGGATGTCGTCGGTTCAGCAGGCTCGCCAGCCACACGTTGGTGTTCATTGTCTTGCGCTGCGCCGCAACGATGGCCGAGCGCGCGCCGTGAATCAGCAGGGTGCGCAGATACACATCACCTCGCTTGCTGATGCCCAGGAGTGTTGGCTTGCCCCCGCTCGAATGCTGCTTCGGCACGAGGCCAAGCCAAGCCGAGAGCTGACGGCCGTTGTCGAAGCTGTTCGCATCGGCGATGGAGGCCACCAGAGCGCTGGCTCCCAGCGGCCCGATGCCAGGAATCTCGAGCTTCAGGCTCAGTTCGCTGCTGCGATGCCACGCCTTGAATTGGTCCTCGAACTCTTCGACCAGCTTGTCCAGTTCCTTGAGGTGCTCGGTCAGGCGAGCGATGAGTCGTTCCGGGCAGCTGGTTGCTCGCGTCTTCAAGCAGCTCGGGGACTTGCTTGGCGACGTGGCAGATGCCCTTCGGGATGACCAAGCCGAACTCACCGAGCAAGCTGCGAATCTGGTTCGCCTGCGCCGTACGCGCTATGACAAAGCCTTGGCGCGCTCGGTGCAGTGAGAGCACGGCCTGCTGCTCGACGCTCTTCACCGGCACGAATCGCATGTTGGGTCTGGTGACAGCCTCGCAGATGGCCTGCGCTCGCTTGTTGCCCGCCTTGCTGATGCACTGCTCGATCTGGCTGCCGCCGCTGTCTTAGGGCGTGGGCGCCAACCCCAGGCAGCCGGCCAGCTCGCGCCGATTGGCGAAGCGCCGCCAGCCGAACACCTCCTTGACCAACACCCAAGCGCC
>NZ_JBFUCI010000446.1:0-5052 GCF_056405335.1 Variovorax sp. P1_H12_2 | reverse complement strand
GCGTATTGGTGGTCAGGGCCAGGGTTTCCTTGGGGCCGTCGTGGATCAGGCGCGCGATGTCTTCATCGAGCGCATCGGAGGCCTCGCGCAGCGTGGCGGTCACGACCGGGTGATCGCCCCAGGCGTCGAGCATGCCGACCGCCTGCGAGCCCTGACCCGGAAAGACGAAAGCGAATGATTTCATGATGAGATGTGTCCGAGGCGCCGCTGCCCGCGTCGGGCAGCACGCTCTATCAATAGTTCAACAGCACCGCGCCCCAGGTGAAGCCGCCGCCGACGCCTTCAAGCATCAGCGTATCGCCCTTCTTCACCTTGCCCGAGCGCACCGCTTCATCCAGTGCCAGGGGTATGGAGGCTGCCGAGGTGTTGCCGTGCTCGTCGACCGTCACGATCAGCTTGTCGCGCGGCAGCTTCAGTTTCTTCGCCGTGCCTTCCATGATCCGGATATTGGCCTGGTGAGGGATCAGCCAGTCGATGTCGGCCTCGGTCTTGCCGGCCTTCGCGAGCGTGGCGCGCGCGGCTTCCTCGAGCACTCGGACCGCCAGCTTGAAGACGGCCTGGCCGTCCATGTGCAGCAGCGGCTTGCCGAGCACCTCGCCGCCCGACACGTGGCCGGGCACGCAGAGGATGCCGACATGCTTGCCGTCGGCATGCAGGTCGCTGGCGAGGATGCCCGGTTCGGCGCTGGCCTCCAGCACCACCGCACCGGCGCCGTCGCCGAACAGCACGCAGGTGGTGCGATCGTCGAAGTCGAGGATGCGCGAGAACACTTCGGCACCGACGATCAATGCGCATTTGGCGCTGCCGGTGCGGATCATGGCGTCGGCCACGGTCAGCGCATAGACAAAGCCGCTGCAGACCGCCTGCACGTCGAACGCCGCGCAACCCGCGATGCCAAGCTTGTGCTGGAGGATCGCCGCCGACGAGGGGAACACCATGTCCGGCGTCGAGGTCGCGACGATGATCAGGTCGATGTCGCTGGCGCTGCGGCCGGCGGCCTCCAGCGCATGCCTGGCCGCCTCCAGGGCGAGGTCGCTGGTCGAGACTTCGGGCGCGGCGAAATGGCGGGCCCGGATGCCGGTGCGTTCGATGATCCACTGGTCGGAGGTCTCGATGCCGCGGGCGGCGAGTTCCTTGGCCAGGTCGTCATTGGTCACTCGGCGAGGCGGCAGGAAGCTGCCGGTACCTGTGATGCGGGAAAAAGGGGTCATCAGACGTGAAGCGCCGGTGCGTCGGCCGGCGCCGCCGGGTCTTGCCGCGCAAGCAGTGGCGCGGCGTGGGCGATGCGGGCCCGCACGCGGTCGAGCAGGTTGTTGCGAGCGGCATCATAAGCGCGATCGAGGGCATGGCCGAAAGCCACGTCGTCGGCCGAGCCATGGCTCTTGAACACCAGGCCGCGCAGGCCCAACAGGGCCGCGCCGTTGTAACGGCGATGGTCCAGGCGACGTTTGAGCGCTTTTAGAACCGGATAGGAAACGATCGCCGCAAATTTACTGAAGATGCCATTCGAATACTCGATGCGCAGGAAGTCAACGATCATCGAGGCCACGCCTTCGGTCGCCTTCAATGTCACGTTGCCGACAAAGCCGTCACAGACGACGATGTCGGTCGTGCCCTTGAAGATGTCGTTGCCTTCGACGTTGCCATAGAAGTTCAAATCTTGCGAATTGGCGGCTTTTCGAAGCAGTTGGCTCGCCTTTTTGATCGTTTCGCTGCCTTTGATGGCCTCTTCGCCCACATTCAGCAGGCCGACGCTGGGCGATTCGTTGCCGGTGAGTGCGGAAACCAGCGCCGATCCCAGCACCGCGAACTGCAGCAGGTCTTCGGCGTCGCAGTCGACATTGGCACCCAGGTCGAGCACCGTGGTGGCGCCACCCTTGCTGTTGGGCAACTGGGGAGCGATGGCGGGCCGATCGATGCCGTCGAGGGTCTTGAGCAGGTAGCGCGCAATCGCCATCAAGGCGCCGGTGTTGCCGGCCGAGATGGCAGCCTGGGCGGCGCCATCCTTGACCTGCTGGATCGCCACCCGCATCGAGGAATCTTTTTTCTTGCGCAGGGCGACCTCGATCGGATCGTCCATGCCCACCACCTCGCTGGCGCCGATGATCGTGGCGCGCGGGTGGGAGAAGCCCGCCAGCGCGGCCGGCGCGCCGACCAGCAGCAGCGACGCCTCGGCGTGACGCTCCAGGAATGCGCGGCAGGCCGCAAGCGTGACGCGCGGCCCATGGTCACCACCCATGCAATCAACGGCGAGCGTGATCACGGACGGCGCAGGAACAAATACTGGAGGCGTGACCATCAAAACAAAGGCCCGACGCTACGCAATAAGTAGCTTCGGGCCTTGGCCTTGGAACGGAAGTCAGGCTTCGGACTTGGTCTTGAGGACTTTGCGGCCACGATAGAAGCCGTTCGGGCTGATGTGGTGACGCAAATGGGTTTCGCCGGTGGTCGGCTCGACCGCGATACCGGGCACGTCGAGGGCGTTGTGCGAACGGTGCATGCCGCGCTTCGACGGCGACTTCTTGTTTTGCTGGACGGCCATGCTGGCTCCTGGAAGTATTGGGTGGGTTGGTGGGCATGCGGGGCGGTTCATGCTCCGGAGAGTTCGGCCAAAAACCGGAACCCTCTTCGAAGACATGCCCAGCGGCGCGCGCGAAGCCCATGATTATAGCCCATGCGCGGCAACTAGGCCAACCACCCCAAGCGGCGAGACGCGGATCAGGGCTTCCCGGGCTTGTCAGGCTTACCGGAACGCAGGGCCCCGAGCACCGCGAACGGGTTGGGGCGAGCCGCTTCGGCGGAATCGAAATCAGGGTCGACCGCCGACATCCGGGTCGGCTTGGGGCACACCTCATGCCGCGGCGTGACCGGAAGCTCCATCAGCAGTTCGTCCTCGATCAACGCATGCAGGTCGAAATCGCGGCTGGCAACCAGCACATCCTCCTCCGCCGCCTCGTCCTCGGCGGCAGCGGCGGCTTCGTCGGCCGCAAAGCGGAACCAGCGGTCGACATCCAGGCCGATGTCGACCGGCGCGAGGCAGCGCTGGCAGATCAGCGGAACGCTCGCCTGCGCCGCCAGGTGCAGCCACGGGACCGGCGCACCGTCGGCGCCGCTGCGGGTCTGGCCGACGGCCTCCCAGCGGACCGTCGCGTCTGCGGACGGGTCGGCCAGTTCGGCGCTCAGGCGCTCGAAACCCGCCAGCGGGTCGTTTCCAGCAAGGGTCGCCGCCGCCTCGGCAAAGCCGTTCACGTCGAGTCGGCGGGGAGCAAATTCTTTGGTCATCCGCGCCAGTCTAAACCGCTCACGCACAATCGGCCCATGCAACGCCAAGTGATTCTTGCCTCGACCTCCCGTTACCGCCGCGAGCTGCTCACGCGCCTGCGCCTGCCCTTCGAAGTCCAGGCGCCGGAAGTGGACGAAACGCCGCTGGCGCTCGAATCGCCGCGCGCCCTGGCCGAACGGCTGGCGCTCGAGAAGGCGAGCGCGGTCGCCCGCCACTTTCCCGAAGCGATCGTGATCGGCTCCGACCAGGTCGCGGATCTGGCCGGCGAAGCGCTGGGAAAGCCCGGCGACCACGCGCGCGCCACGGAGCAGTTGCGGCGGATGCGCGGCCAGACGCTGATCTTCCAGACCGCGGTGGCCGTGGTCTGCCAGGCGACCGGGTTCGCGCAGCGCGACCTGGCGCCGGTGCGGGTGGTGTTCCGCCAGCTGGGCGACGCGGCCATCGAGCAATACCTGCGCGCCGAGCAACCCTATGACTGCGCCGGCAGCGCCAAGAGCGAGGGCCTCGGCATCGCCCTCCTCGAGGCGATCGACAGCGACGATCCGACGGCGCTGGTGGGTCTTCCGCTGATTCGCACCGCCCGCATGCTGCGGGCCGCCGGAGTCGACCTGCTGTGAGCACCCCTCCTTTCGGAAAACTCTATCTGGTACCGGCGCCGCTGGATTTCGGCTGCGAGGAGCAAGCGCCCCTCGACCAGGCACTGCCGCGTGGCACCCTGGCGACCGCCGCCGGCATCACGCACTGGATCTGCGAAAACGCCAAGTCGGCGCGCGCCTACCTCAAGCGCATCGATGCGATCGTGCCGCTCGCGGCCACGCTGCAGGCCCAGCAAATCCAGGAGCTGCCGCGTGAAGTCCACAAGAAGGGCGATCATGCGGGGCAGTTCGACGCACGGCCGCTGCTCGCGCCTGCGCTGGAAGGACACGACGTCGGGCTCCTCAGCGAGGCGGGCATGCCGGCGGTCGCCGATCCCGGGTCCTCGGTCGCCAGGGCCGCGCACGAACTCGGCATCACGGTGATCCCGCTGACCGGGCCGGTGTCGCTGTTGCTCGCCCTGGCGGCCAGCGGGCTTAACGGACAGAACTTCGCCTTCGTCGGCTACCTGCCCCAGGACGCCGACGCCCGCGCGCAGCGCATCCGCGAACTCGAGGCGCTGGCCCTGCGTACCGGCCAGACCCAGCTCTTCATCGAAACGCCCTACCGGAATGCCGCCTTGCTGCAGGCGCTGACGCAAACGCTGCAGCACAACACCCGGCTGGCCGTGGCGCGAGGCCTGACGCTCGCGACCTGCAGCGTGCGCAGCGACACGGTGAAGACCTGGCGCGCCAAGCCGCTTGCGGCCGACCAGCGCGCGCCGGCCGTGTTCGCGATCGGCCGCTGAAGGGCCCCGTCCACCGCATGGACATTTCCGACCGCATGCGCTGGGCCTCGCGCGCCCAGTTCTTTTGTTCGGGCTTCGTGTTCGCGACCTGGGGAGTGCACATCCCGACCGTGAAGGCGCACTACGGTGTCGACGAGGCGGCGCTGGGCCTCGCGATGCTGGCCGCCGGCGCCGGTGCACTGCTGGGGCTCAGCCAGGCCAGCCGGTGGATCGGCCGCCATGGCGCGCGCCGCACCGCCGGTTTCTGCGGCGCCATCTACGCCCTGCTGCTCGCGGGACTGCTGGCCATGCCGGCCTACGCCGCGCTGCTGGGCCTGCTGGCGGCGTTCTGCATCCTGACCAGCTTGTTCGACGTCGCGATCAACACCGAGGCGGCGCAGCTCGTGCT
>NZ_JBFUCI010000445.1:0-5055 GCF_056405335.1 Variovorax sp. P1_H12_2 | reverse complement strand
GTCTCGCGGGGTCGAAACGCACGCCGCTTTCTTGTTGTCGGGCGCGCACGCGCCGGCGGACCGGGGATTATCGCGTGTCCGCGTCGGCCCAACGATTCCAAAGACTCTGTACTTCGAGGGCGAGTTCCGCGAGCGTGAGCTTCTCGTTGAAGATCAGTGCGTCGGCGGCCGCGCGCCGCAGGCCGCGTTCGGCCTGCTGGGCGATCACCGACCGGACCGCATCGGGCGTCCAGCCCGAGCGCGCCACCACCCGTTCGAGCTGCGTCGCTTCGGATGCGTCGACCACCAGCACCCGGTCGACGTTCGTGCGCCAGCGCCTCGATTCCACCAGCAGCGGGACGTCGAAGACGATGGTCTGGCCGGCCGCAGCGGTGGCTGCCTGCCGTTCGCACTCGGCGCCGATCAGCGGGTGCAGGATGGATTCGAGCCGCCGTTTCGCTGCCGGATCTGCGAACACCAGTTCCCGCATGCGGGCCCGGTCCAGGCCGCCGTCGACCGCAATCACCGAGGCACCGAACTCCAGCTGCAGCGCCGGCATGGCCGCTCCTTGCGGCTGGGCGATGGTGCGCGCGATCGCATCGGTATCGATCAATTTCGCACCGAGCCCGACCAGCATCGACGCGACGGTGCTCTTGCCGCTGCCGATGCCGCCGGTGAGGCCGATGCGCATGGCCGGCCTCAGGGGTGGAAGGGGAAGGCGAACGGCAGCCAGGCCATGACCTGCGCCGGCCCCGCCACCAGGCAGACCAGGCCGGCACCCGCGAGGAAGGGGCCGAAGGAGATGGGCACGTCCTTGTGCGCGAGCTTGCCCGCCACCAGCAGCATGCCGCCGACCACCGCGCCGACGAGCGAGGACACGAGCACCATGGCCAGCAGGAACTCCGCGCCGAACCAGGCCCCCAGCGCCGCCAGCAGCTTGAAGTCGCCGTAACCCATGCCCTCCTTGCCGGTGATCCGCAGATAGAGCTGGTAGATCAGCCACAGGCTCAGATAGCCGGCCACCGCACCCCAGACGGCGGAGGAGAGCGGGACCCCGGTCCAGCCCAGGGCCGAGCCGATCAGACCCAGCCAGAGCAGCAGGTAGTTGTAGTCGTCGGGCAGGTACTGCGTGTCCAGGTCGATCAGGAACTGGCACACGAGCAGCGTCGCGCAGGCGGCCCAGAGCGCGCCGACCGGCGTCAGCCCGAAGCGCCAGCCGCACRGCGCGAACAGCAATCCGATCACTCCTTCGACGATGGGGTAGCGCGGGCTGATCCGGGCCTTGCAATCACCGCAGCGTCCACCCAGCGCCAGATAGCTCAGCACCGGGACGTTGCGCCACCAGCGCACCGGCTGGCCGCAATGACTGCAGCGCGACGCCGGACGCGCAAGGTTGAACGGCGGCAGCGCCTCGAGCACCGGCACGGCCTCGTCGGCCGCCGCCGCGAGCCTGGACTCCACGGCCGACGCGGGACCGAGCGCCCGCGTCCACAGCGAGCGGCCGTCGGCCTGGGTCATGAGGTGGCCGACGGCGTCGAACAGCCAGTCGCGGTACATCATCACCGGCTTCCGGTAGACGACCACATTGAGGAAGCTGCCGATCAAAAGCCCGAACACGCCGGCCAACGCGGCGTCCACCCCCTGCGATACGAGCATCAGACGACCTGGCCAAGCTTGAAGATGGGCAGGTACATCGAGACCACGATGCCGCCGATGATGACGCCCAGGAAGACGATGATGATCGGCTCCATCAGGCTCGAAAGGCCGGCCACCATGTCGTCGACTTMTGACTCATAGAAATCCGCGGCCTTGCCCAGCATGTGGTCGATCGAGCCGGATTCCTCGCCGATCGCGGTCATCTGCAGCACCATCGAAGGAAACAGGTTGGCGTTGGTCATCGCGGTCGTCAGGCTGGTGCCGGTCGAGACTTCTTGCTGGATGCGGGTGGTGGCCTCCGCATAGACCGAGTTGCCCGACGCCCCGCCGACCGAGTCGAGCGCCTCGACCAGCGGCACGCCGGCGGCGAACATCGTGGCCAGCGTGCGGGTCCAGCGCGCAGTGCAGGACTTGTCGATCAGGGCGCCGAAGATCGGCAGGCGCAGCAGCAGGCGGTCCATGACCTGTTGCACGCGCTCGTTGCGCTTCCAGGCCTGGAGGAAGAAATAGATGCCGCCGCCGATCACGCCGAAGATCAGCCACCAGTAGGAGACGAAGAATTCGCTGATCGCCATCACGATCAGCGTGGGCGCCGGCAGGTCGGCGCCGAAGGAGGAGAACACCTGCTTGAAGGCCGGGATCACGAAGATCATGATGATCGCCACCACCACGAAGGCCACCACCACGACCGAGATCGGGTACATCAGCGCCGACTTGATCTTCGACTTGATCGCCTCGGTCTTTTCCATGTAGGTGGCCAGGCGGTCGAGCAGGTCTTCCAGGATACCGGCCGCCTCGCCGGCCTCGACCAGGTTGCAATAGAGGCTGTCGAAGTACTTCGGGAACTTGCGGAACGCCGCCGACAGCGAGGTGCCGGTCTCGACGTCGCTGCGGATGTCGTTGAGCAGCTTGGCGACGTTCGGATTGGCGTTGCCGCGGCCGACGATGTCGAAGGACTGCAGCAAGGGCACGCCGGCCTTCATCATGGTGGCCAGCTGGCGCGTGAAGATCGCGATGTCCTTGGGCTTGATCGCCTTGCCCGAGCGCATGCGCCGCTTCTTGATCTTGGTGGTGAGAATGCCCTGGCGGCGCAGTGCCGCCTGCACCTGGTTCTCGCCGGCGGCGCGCACTTCGCCGCGCACCGTCTTGCCGTTGCGGTCCTTGCCCTCCCACTCGAAGATGAACTCCTTGAGCGTCCGGTTCGATGCTGCTGCCGTTGCCATGGGATCTCCGCCTCTGCGTACTGATGCGCGTATTGCCGCGTTATTCGTTGGTGACTGCCAGCACTTCTTCGAGTGAGGTCAGTCCCTGCATGACTTTTCGAAGCCCCGACTGGCGCAGCGACCTGACGCCTTCGGACTCGGACTGCTTCGCAATGTCGAGTGCGGATCCGTCGCGAAGAATGATCTTCTGGATCTCTTCGCTGATCGGCATCACCTGGTAGATGCCCACGCGACCCTTGTAGCCGCCGTTGCAGGCCGAGCAGCCGACCGGGTGATAGGGCTTCCAGGTGCCGTTCAGGTCGGACTCGTCGAAACCGGCATCGAGCAGGGCCTGCCGGGGCACGTCGGTCGGCGTGCGACACACCGTGCACAGACGGCGCGCCAGGCGCTGGGCCGTGATCAGGATCACGCTGGAGGCAATGTTGAAGGGCGCGATGCCCATGTTGCGCATCCGCGTGAGCGTGGTCGGGGCGTCGTTGGTGTGCAGCGTCGAGAGCACCAGGTGGCCCGTCTGCGCCGCCTTGATCGAGATGTCGGCCGTTTCGATGTCGCGGATTTCGCCGACCATGATGATGTCGGGATCCTGCCGCAGGAAGGCCCTGAGCGCGGTGGCGAAGGTGAGGCCGGCCTTGTCGTTGACGTTGACCTGGTTCACGCCGGGCAGGTTGATTTCGGACGGATCCTCGGCGGTCGCGATGTTCACGCCGGGCTTGTTGAGCAGGTTCAGGCAGGTGTAGAGCGACACGGTCTTGCCGGAGCCGGTCGGCCCGGTGACCAGCACCATCCCGTAGGGGCGTCCGATCGCCGCCAGCAGGCGCTCCTTCTCGACGGCGTCGTAGCCGAGTGCATCGATGCCCAGCCGGGCGCTGCTCGGATCCAGGATCCGGATCACGATCTTCTCGCCGAACAGGGTGGGCAGGGTGCTGACCCGGAAATCGATCACGCGCTCGGGACCGATCTTGAGCTTCATCCGGCCGTCTTGCGGGATGCGCTTCTCGGAGATGTCGAGCCGGGAGATGACCTTGATGCGCGACGCCAGCTTGTCCTTGATGACCGTCGGCGGACTGGCGATCTCGCGCAACTCGCCGTCGATGCGGAAGCGAACGCGGTAGTTGTGCTCGTAGGGCTCGAAGTGAATGTCCGAGGCGCGCATGCTGAAGGCGTCGAGCAGCATCTTGTGCAGGAAGCGCACGACCGGCGCGTCCTCGACTTCGGCCACCGCCGGGTCGTTGCTCTCGCTCGACGTATCGGCCGTCACCTCGTCGAACTCGAACTCCGCACCGATGATGCTGTCGATGGTCTCGGAGGCGGACACCGCCGCCGCTTCGATCATGCGGGAAAGCTTGTCGTACTCGGCGATGACCCAGTCGACGCCCATCTGCGAGGCGAACTTGATCTTCTCGGCCGCCTGCTGGTCGGAGGGGTCGGCGGTCGCGACGATGAGGCGGTTGTTGCGCTTGCTCAGCACCACCACCCGGTAGGCCTGGCACAGCTTGGGGTCGAGCAGGTCCTTGGGCAGGCGCTGCGAGTCGATGGCGTCGAGGTCGAGCAACGGCGCGCCGAACGCGCTCGACAGCGTATGGGCCAGGTCAGCCGCCGAGACCGCACCGGAGCCGGTCAGCTCCGCAATGAAGCTGGTTCGGCCGCTGAGGGATTTCTGATAGATGTCTTCCGCGGTCTTCGCGGGGAGCTTTCCGGCCGAAACGAGGGCGCGCGCGAGTCCCGGCAGGGCGATCGGCGAGCTTTCTTTGACTAAGGGTTCGGCAGCGGCCATTCAACGAATGTAAGAAACGTGAAAATGTGCTTCACGATCATCGCTGATCGCCCAAGCGCTGTAAATCGCCGCGCGGCAACAGTTCCGCGAAGCATTTGGCAATTACAGCCCTGAAAGGCTGGTCGAGGTGAAAGGGACTGGGGGCGGATTTTATAACGATGTCGTCCCGACAGGCGTTGAGAATGCGCCTCAAGTGTGCGGTCGCTATCGGAATCTGCTGACGCACGAAGCGGCTGGGCTTGGCACTCGCCACGGCACATGGGGCGACGCCGGCCAGTGCCGCACTGGCTTTGGCGAAGGCCAAAGGGGCCTGCCAACTTGAAATTACCGACTTCCTTGGCGGAAATCTGGTCGGGGTGAGAGGATTCGAACCTCCGGCCTCTACGTCCCGAACGTAGCGCTCTACCAGGCTAAGCTACACCC
>NZ_JBFUCI010000444.1:0-5063 GCF_056405335.1 Variovorax sp. P1_H12_2 | reverse complement strand
GGTTTTTACTTATAATCAATGGCTTTGTAGAAATTCTGGGTCGTCATCCGGGCTTCATTCGAAATGAAAACAATCGCCCGCAGCAACACATCGAGGGAAGCCCCCGAGGATGTCAACGATCCGGAAGACGACTTCAAGCCGCTGACTGCCGAGGAGGCCCAGCGGCTGCGCGACAGGAAGCCGTTGATCTCGCCGTGGCGCGTGATCGCGATTCAGGTCGTGGCGGGCTTGCTGGTGGCATTGGCCGCCTGGGGCCTGACCGGGAGGCAAAATCTGGGATGGTCCGCCGGATACGGTGCGCTGGCAGTGGTCATTCCCGCTGCGGTGTTCGCACGAGGGCTGACCGGACGCTTTGCGTCCCTGAATCCGGGCACTGCGGTGTTCGGGTTCTTTTTGTGGGAAATGGTCAAGATGGCCTTGACGGTGGCGATGCTGATCGCCGCGCCAAGGCTGATTACGGCGCTGAGCTGGCCGGCGATGCTGGTGGGCTTGGTGGTGACAATGAAGGCGGCTTGGGTGGCAGTGATGCTGGCCTCCAGGCGCCTGAAACTTTGAGACGAGTAACGGATGGCTGCTGAAAACGCTGCGGAACACGGTATGACCGCTGGTGAATACATCGTTCACCACTTGACGCATCTGCAAAGCTCCAAGCCTGCAGGTGTAGCCGATCTCTCCGTCTTCAACTTCGACTCGCTCTTTTTCTCGATCCTGCTCGGCATCCTCGGCTGCTGGATCCTCTGGCTGGCCGCCCGCAAGGCCACCTCGGGCGTTCCGGGCCGCTTCCAGGCCGCGGTCGAGATCCTGATCGAGGTCGTCGACGAGCAGGCCAAGGGCATCGTCCACAACGCCCAGAGCCGCAAGTTCGTCGCCCCGCTGGCGCTGACGATCTTCGTCTGGATCTTCATGCTCAATGCGATGGACCTGTTCCCGGTCGATCTGTTCCCGGCCATCTGGGCGAAGATCTTCGGCATCGCCGGCGGTGACCCGGAGCATGCCTACCTGCGCGTCGTGCCGACCGCCGACCTCTCGGTGGCCATGGGCATGTCGGTGTCGGTGCTGCTGATCTGCATCTTCTACAACATCAAGATCAAGGGCCTGGGCGGCTGGGTGCATGAGCTGTTCACGGCGCCCTTCGGCAACCACTGGGCGCTGTACCCCTTCAACTTCGCCATGCAGATGATCGAGTTCGTCGCCAAGACGGTCTCGCACGGCATGCGGTTGTTCGGCAACATGTATGCCGGCGAACTGATCTTCCTGCTGATCGCCCTGATGGGCGGCGCCTGGACGCTGTCCGCCACCGGCATCTTCCTGGCGCTCGGCCACATCGTCGCGGGCACGGCCTGGGCCATCTTCCACATCCTGATCATCACGCTGCAAGCGTTCGTGTTCATGATGCTGACGCTGGTCTACATCGGCCAGGCGCACGATCATCACTGATCATCTGTTTTCGTTTTTTCTTTTCTCTTCAACCAAAGTCCTCTAGGAGTCATCATGGAAGTTATCAGCTTTGTCGCATTGGCCGCCGGCCTGATCATCGGTCTGGGCGCTGTCGGCGCATGTATCGGCATCGGCATCATGGGCAGCAAGTACCTCGAGTCGGCTGCGCGTCAACCCGAGCTGATGGGCGAACTGCAAACCAAGATGTTCCTGCTGGCTGGTCTGATCGACGCCGCGTTCATTATCGGTACCGGTATCGCGCTGTGGTTCGCAACGGCCAACCCGTTCCTCTCGCAAATCGCCAACCTGCCGAAGTAATCGGGTCCAGGCTTTCTCGTCGAACCCATGTCGTTCTGCGCTGAATGGCCTCGGATTCATTCCCAAAGAGAGGGTGAAAAGTGAGCATTACCGGTACCCTGATCGTCCAGATGATCGTGTTCCTGATTCTTGTCGGGTTCACGATGAAGTTTGTGTGGCCGCCGATCGCCAAGGCGTTGGACGATCGTGCCCAGAAGATCGCCGATGGCCTCGCCGCCGCCGACCGTGCCAAGAGCGAACTGTCCGCCGCCAACAAGCGCGTGGAAGTCGAACTTGGCCAGGCGCGCAACGAATCCGCCCAGCGTCTTGCCGATGCCGAACGTCGTGCGCAGGCCATCGTTGAAGAGGCCAAGGGCCGCGCCACGGAAGAGGGCAACAAGATCGTTGCGGCCGCCCGTGTCGAAGCCGAGCAGCAAGCCGTGAAGGCGCGCGAGGCCCTGCGCGAGCAAGTCGCCGCGCTGGCCGTCAAGGGCGCCGAGCAGATCCTGCGCAAGGAAGTGAATCCGGCCGTCCACGCCGATTTGCTGGCCCGCCTGCAGACCGAACTCTGATCACGCCATGGCCGAACTCGCCACCATCGCACGTCCCTACGCCGAAGCGCTGTTCCAGGCGTCCTCGTCGGACCTCGCCGGAACCGGCGCCTGGCTCGACAACGTCGCCGCCATCGCCGCCAATCCCGAGTTGCTCCAGTTCGCGGACAACCCCAAGGCCACGCCCGAGCAGGTGCTCGGTGTTGTCGCCAGCGCGCACGGTTCGCCGTTGCCGCCGCACGCGAACAACTTCCTGATGGCGCTGCTCGAGAACGGCCGCTTCACCGCGCTGCCCGAGATCGCCAGGCAGTTCCGCGTGCTGGCCAGCGCGCAGAGCGGCACGTCGGACGCCGTGGTGTACAGCGCCTTCCCGATCGACGGCGCCGCCCTGGGCAACATCTCCGCCGCGCTCGAAAAGCGTTTCGGCCGCAAGCTGCAGTTCACGGTCCAGCAGGACCCGTCGCTGATCGGCGGCATTCGTGTGGTGGTCGGTGACGAAGTGCTCGACACCTCCGTCAAAGCGCGCCTTGAACAAATGAAAGTTGCGCTGGCAGCCTGAAGGCCGCCAGCCCCTTACAAAGAAAGAAGGAAAGAGTCATGCAACTCAATCCCGCAGAAATTTCCGAACTGATCAAGAGCCGCATCGAGGGCCTCGGCGTCAGCGCGAACATCCGCAACGAAGGCACCGTGGTGTCGGTGACCGACGGCATCGTGCGCGTGCACGGCCTGTCGGATGCGATGCAGGGCGAAATGCTCGAGTTCCCGCCGTCGGCCGACGGCACGCCGTCGTTCGGCCTCGCGCTGAACCTCGAGCGCGACTCGGTCGGCGCCGTGATCCTGGGCGAGTACGAGCACATCTCCGAAGGCGACACCGTCAAGTGCACGGGCCGCATCCTGGAAGTGCCGGTCGGCCCCGAACTCATCGGCCGCGTGGTCAACGCACTGGGCCAGCCGATCGACGGCAAGGGTCCGGTCAACGCCAAGATGACCGACGTGATCGAAAAGGTCGCCCCGGGCGTGATCGCCCGCCAGTCGGTCGACCAGCCCATGCAGACCGGCCTGAAGGCCATCGACTCGATGGTGCCGATCGGCCGTGGCCAGCGCGAGCTGATCATCGGCGACCGCCAGACCGGCAAGACCGCCGTGGCGATCGACGCGATCATCAACCAGAAGGGTCAGAACATGACCTGCGTCTACGTCGCGATCGGCCAGAAGGCTTCGTCGATCAAGAACGTGGTGCGTTCGCTGGAACAAGCCGGCGCGATGGAATACACGATCGTGGTCGCCGCCTCCGCTTCGGAATCGGCCGCCATGCAATACGTCAGCGCCTACTCGGGCTGCACGATGGGCGAGTACTTCCGCGACCGCGGGCAAGATGCGCTGATCGTCTATGACGACCTGTCCAAGCAAGCCGTGGCCTACCGCCAGGTCTCGCTGCTGCTGCGCCGTCCGCCAGGCCGCGAAGCCTACCCCGGCGACGTGTTCTATCTCCACAGCCGCCTGCTCGAACGCGCAGCCCGCGTCAACGCCGACTACGTCGAAGCCTTCACCAAGGGTGAAGTCAAGGGCAAGACCGGCTCGCTGACCGCGCTGCCGATCATCGAGACGCAGGCCGGCGACGTGTCCGCCTTCGTGCCGACCAACGTGATCTCGATCACCGACGGCCAGATCTTCCTGGAAACCAACCTGTTCAATGCCGGTATCCGCCCCGCCATCAACGCCGGTATCTCGGTGTCGCGCGTGGGTTCGTCGGCACAGACGAAGATCGTCAAGGGCCAGTCGGGCGGTATCCGTACCGACCTGGCGCAGTACCGTGAACTGGCTGCGTTCGCGCAGTTCGCCTCCGACCTCGACGAAGCGACCCGCAAGCAGCTCGACCGCGGCGCGCGCGTCACCGAACTGCTCAAGCAGGCCCAGTACAGCCCGCTGCCCATCTCGCTGATGGGGGCCTCGCTGTTCGCGGTCAACAAGGGCTACATGGACGACATCGAGATCAAGAAGATCCTGTCCTTCGAACACGGCCTGCACCAGTTCCTGAAGTCCAGCCATGGCGCGCTGCTCGAGAAGATCGAGCAGTCCAAGGCGCTCGACAAGGATTCGGAAGCCGAACTGAACACGGCGGTTGCCGCGTTCAAGAAGTCGTTCGCCTGATCGACGACCAAGGAAGGAACGCTCATGGCAGCTGGTAAGGAAATCCGCGGCAAGATCAAATCGGTGGAGAACACCAGGAAGATCACCAAGGCCATGGAAATGGTCTCGGTTTCCAAGATGCGCAAGGCGCAGGAACGCATGCGCGCGGCCCGCCCCTACAGCGAGAAGATCCGCGACATCGCGGCCAACCTCGGCCAGGCGAATCCGGAATACACGCACGCCTTCATGAAGACGAGCGAGGCCAAGGCGATCGGGTTCATCGTCGTGACCAGCGACAAGGGCCTGTGCGGCGGCTTGAACACCAACCTGCTGCGCGCCGTGACCGCCAAGATGCGCGAGGCGCAAGGCGCCGGCCAGGCGATCGACTCGGTCGCCATTGGCAGCAAGGGCCTGGGCTTCCTGAACCGCATCGGCGCCCGTGTCGTCTCGCACGTCACGCAGCTCGGCGACACGCCGCACCTCGACAAGCTCATCGGGCCGGTCAAGGCGCTGCTCGACGCCTACGCCGAAGGCAAGATCTCGGCCGTGCATCTCTGCTACACCAAGTTCATCAACACCATCAAGCAAGAGCCGGTGGTGGAGCAATTGCTGCCGCTGGCCGCTGACACGCTGCGCACCGAGTCGGGC
>NZ_JBFUCI010000443.1:0-5080 GCF_056405335.1 Variovorax sp. P1_H12_2 | reverse complement strand
GGTCAGCACCGTCGGGCTGACCGCATTGATGCGCAGGCCGCGTGGCAGCTCGATGGCGGCCGCGCGCACGAAGCCCTCGACCGCCGCGTTGACCGCGGTCGCGTTGGCGCCCTGGCGGATCGGCTCGTCGGCCACGATGCCGGTGGTCAGCGTGATCGAACCGCCGTCGCGCAGCGCGTGCTGGCCGAGCAGCGCCAGCCGCACCTGGCCGAGCAGCTTGTCCTGCAGGCCGAGGTTGAAATCGACCGGGCGCATCGCCTCCAGCGGGCCGAAGAACACGCCGCCTGCGGCCGAGACGATCGCGTCGACCGGACCGACCGCATCGAACAGCGCGGTCACGCTGGCATCGCTCGTGATGTCGACCGGGTGGGCGCCATGCCGCCGGCCGACACCGACGACCTCGTGCCGGGACGCCAGGGCCKACGCGACCGCGCTGCCGACGGCGCCGCTCGCGCCGACAAGAAGAATCTTCATGGGGAACTCCAGATCAATGAGACAAAAGCCATTGTTTTACGAATGCTTGATTCGATAAACGGTCTTTGGCTTCGCTCATTCGAAACTTATAGTTCGGAATATGGACAAACTGCGCGCCATGGAAGTCTTCGTTGCCGCCATCGATGCCGGCAGCTTCGCGGGCGCCGCACGGACCCTGGACCTCTCGGCGGTGATGGTCGGCAAGCATATCCAGGCCCTCGAAACCCAGCTCGGCGCGCGCCTGCTCGAGCGCAGCACGCGCCGCCACCGGCTGACCGAGATCGGCGCGGCCTACCTGGAGCGCTGCCGCGACGTGCTCGCCAGCGTGCACACCGCCGACGGAGTGGCCGAATCGCTGCGCGCGGTGCCGCAGGGCACGCTGCGGGTCACGGCGCCTGTGGCCTACGGCGCGCAGCGGCTGATGCCGGTCATCGGCGACTACATGGCGGCCCATCCACAGGTGCGGGTGGAGCTCCATCTCAACGACCGGGTGATCGACCTGGCGGAGGAAGGCTTCGATTGCGGCGTGCGCTCGGGCGCTCCGGTGGACGACCGGTGGGTGGCGCGCCCGCTGGCGCGCTCGCGCCTGTTCGCGGTCGCGAGCCCGGGCTTCGTCGCCCGCCACGGGGCGCCGCGTCATCCCTCGGCGCTGGAGACCTTGCCGCTGCTGTCCTTCGCGGCCTGGGGCCCGGCGCATTCATGGCGCTTCACGCGCGAGGGCGAGACCGTGCACGTGCGGGTCAACGGCCCGCTGGTGAGCAACAACGGACAGGCGCTGCTCACCGCGGCCATCCAGGGCGTCGGCGTGATCGTCCAGGCCGAACCGCTGCTCGCCCCGGCGCTGGCAGCGGGCCAGGTCGTGCAACTGCTGCCGGACTGGGAGCTGCCGGCCAGCGACGTGTACATCGTCCGGCTGCCTGAGGCGCGGCCGAGCGCCAAACTGCGCAGCTTCGTGGACTTCGTGGTGGATCGGCTGGGTTGACCGTCGCCCCAGGGCCGGCCCGGCCCCGGCCGGAGGCCGCTCAGGGCGTCCGGCGCGCGACCTTGCCTTGCACGCCTTCGACCAGCCAGTTCATCTTGAGGATCTGCTCGTCGTCGAGGGCCTGGCCCTTCGCGATCACCACCCGGCCCTCGTTGTCGCGCACGTCGGCCGCGGCGCGGAAAGGCTGCAGCCGGCCGGCCGCGATGTCCGTCTGGCGCGCCAGCACCTCGTCCTGCACCGCCTTCGGCACCTTGGGGCCGAAGTCGCCGACCCGGATCATTCCCTCCTTGACGCCGCCCCAGACGCTGCCGCTCTTCCAGCTGCCGTCGAGGGCCGCGCGGGCGCGCTCGGTGTAGTAGTTGCCCCACTGGTGGGTGACGGCGACGATCTGCGCGTCGGGGGCGACCTTGCGCATGTCGGAGTGGTAGGCCACCGCCATCATGCCGCGCTCCTGCGCCGCGGCCATGACCGCGGTCGAGCCGGTGTGGAAGGCGATCACGTCGACGTCCTGGTTGAACAGGGTCATCGCGGCGTCGCGCTCCTTCGGCGGATCGACCCAGGCATCGAGCCACACGACCTTGACCTGCGCCTTCGGATCGACCGAGCGCATGCCGAGCGTGAAGGCGTTGATGCCCTGCAGCACTTCGGGGATCGGGAAGCCGGCGACGTAGCCCGCGACGTGGGTCTTCGTCAGGCGCCCGGCGGCGACGCCGGCCAGGTAGCGGCCCTCGTAGTAGCGCGCGTTGGCGATCGCCACGTTGGGCGCGGTCTTGTAGCCGGTGATCGACTCGAACTTCACGTCGGGGAAGTCGCGCGCCACCTTGAGCGTCGGCTCCATGTAGCCGAAGCTGGACGTGAAGATGAGCTTGTTGCCCTGGCGCGCCAGGTCGCGGATCACGCGCTCGGCGTCGGCGCCCTCGGCGACGTTCTCGACATAGGTGGTTTTCACCTTGGCGCCGAGCGCGGCTTCGACCGCCTTGCGGCCGTCCTCGTGCTGGCGGACCCAGCCGGCGTCGGTCACCGGCGCGACGTAGACGAAGCCGATCTTCAACGGATCGGCCGCCGGCGCGGGTTGGGAAAAAGAAGGCGATAAAAAACAGGCGGCCGCAAGCGCGGCTGCGAGGTTTTTGTACATGGTGTTCCTCTACATGGCCCCAGAATGAAAGAGACGCTGCGGGGCAGCAGCGCCGGAAGCGATTTTACCCGCAGCCTCGGCCGCGCCCTGGCGCGGCAGAATGCGGGCACCAAGGATGGGCACTCATGCAGCGATCACACCGATGCCATCGATCCCGGACCCACGTCGCATGGCGATAGACGCCACGATGCCGGGCACCGCCGAAGTTGTCGCCACCGTCTCGCCGGCCGACGCCGAGCGCCAGCTGCGCGAGCGCCGGCGCCTGTTGCGCTTCCTGTTGCGCCTGGGCCACCTGCTGCTGGCCACCGGGGCCGCGGCGGGCGTGGTCGAGACCAGCCTGCGGCGCTTGGCGCAGACCTACAAGGTCGACCATTTCAACGTGCTGGCGCTGCCCACCGTGGTGTTCGTGAACTTCGCCGACGAAGAGGTGCAGCAGATCGAATTCACCGCCGAGCAGGGCCTGGTGCTGCGATTCGACCAGATCGAGGCCGCCTACGAGCTGGCGCGCGATGCCGAGCGGGCGCCGATCGATCCCGCCGAAGGGCTCAAGCGCATCAACGCCATCCTCGCGATGCAGCCGCCGCTCGGCCTGGCGTGGGGGGTGCTGGGCCATGTGCTGGTGACMGTGGGCATCGCGCTGGTGCTGCGGCCCTCGGCCGACGTGGTGGGTGCGGCGGCCTTTTTCGGCCTGGTGGTCGGCGTGCTCAAGGTGCTGGCGCGCAACCGCGGCGTCATCACCACGCTGCTGCCCACGGTGGCGGCCTTCGTGGTGACGCTGGTGTCGCTGCTGGCCGCCCGCCACGGCTTCGCGGCCAGCCCGATCTACGTGCTGGTGGCGTCGCTGGTCACCTTCCTGCCCGGCGGCACGCTCGCCATCGCCACCATCGAGCTGGCCTATGGGGACGTGGTCTCGGGCGGCACCCGCCTCGTTTCCGGCCTGCTGCAGCTGGTGTTCCTGGTGCTCGGCATGCTGGCGGCCGCTTCGATCATCGGCCTGCCGCCGGACACGCTGCTGGTGCCGGTGGCCGACGCCGCCGTCCGCGCCTGGGCGCCGTGGCTCGGGGTGTTCCTGTTCGGCATCGGCCACACGCTGCACTATTCGGCCCGCCTGAGCACCCTGCCCTGGCTGCTGGCGCTGCTGTGCGTCGCACAGGCCGGCCAGCTGGTCGGCAACGCGGTCTTCGGCGGCTACATGAGCGGCTTCGTCGCCGCGCTGCTGATCACGCCGGCCTCCTACATGGTCCAGTACCGGCTGGGCGGCCCGCCGTCCATGGTGACCTTCACGCCCGCGCTGTGGCTGCTGGTCCCCGGCTCGCTGGGCCTGATCGGCATGGCGGAACTGGTCGGCAACGACCGGCTCGCGGGGCTCGAGAACTTCATCGCGACGCTGTTCTCGATCGTGGCGATCGCGCTCGGCTCGGTGATCGGCACCGGCGTCTACAACGCGCTGTTCGAGCCGGTGCTGCAGCGCGCCGGCACGATGGCGGACGTCATGCTGCGCTACCTGCGCCTGCGCCGCTGAACGTCCGGAGCGTGGGGCTCAGGCGAAAGATTCGAACACCGCGTCGAGCCGGTCGGCATAGGCCCGCTTCGCGGCGGCGTCGACGAAGCTGCCCTCGAAGCTGTTGGCCGCGAGCTGCCAGGCGTGCTGCGCGGTGAGGCCGGTGGCGGCGAAGGTCTCGGTGAAGTTCTGGTTCAGGTAGCCGCCGAAGTAGGCCGGGTCGTCCGAGTTGACGGTCGCCACCAGCCCGGCGTCGAGCAAGGCGCGCAAGTTGTGCTGCGCCAGGTCGGGGAAGACGCAGAGCTTGAGGTTGGAGAGCGGACACACGGTCAGCGGAATGCGGTCCTGGGCCAGCCGCTTCATGAGCGCGGCGTCCTTGGTGCTCTGCACGCCGTGATCGATGCGCTCGACCTTGAGCACGTCGAGCGCGCTCCATACATAGGCCGGCGGTCCCTCCTCGCCTGCATGGGCGACCAGGTGGAAGCCGAGTTCGCGGCAGCGCGCGAACACGCGCGCGAACTTCTCGGGCGGATGGCCGAGCTCGCTCGAATCGAGGCCGACGCCGATGAAGCGGTCGCGCAAAGGCAACGCTTGTTCGAGCGTGGCGAAGGCATCCTCCTCGCTCAGATGGCGCAGGAAGCACAGGATCAGCGCGGCATCGACGCCGAGCTTCGCCTTGGCGTCGACACAGGCGCGGTGCAGGCCGTCGATCACGGTCTGCATCGCGACGCCGCGCTCGGTGTGGGTCTGCGGGTCGAAGAACATCTCGGTGCGCAGCACGTTGTCGGCCGCCGCGCGCTCCAGGTAGGCCCAGGCCATGTCGTAGAAATCCTGCTCCTTCAGGAGCACGCTGGCGCCGGCGTAGTAGATGTCGAGARAGGTCTGCAGGTTGGTGAAGGCATAGGCGGCGCGCAGCGCCTCCACGCTCGCATAGGGGATGGCGACGCCGTTGCGCTGCGCCAGCGCGAAGATCAGCTCGGGCTCGAGC
>NZ_JBFUCI010000442.1:0-5091 GCF_056405335.1 Variovorax sp. P1_H12_2 | reverse complement strand
GTGTACTTCCGCTTCCCGTTCAAGACCCTGTGCTTCTGGGCCATCTTCATCACGCTGATGCTGCCGGTCGAGGTCCGTATCGGACCGACCTACCAGGTGGTCTCGGACCTCGGCATGCTCAACAGCTATGCCGGCCTGACCGTCCCGCTGATCGCCTCGGCGACCGCGACCTTCCTGTTCCGCCAGTTCTTCCTGACCGTGCCCGACGAGCTGATCGAGGCCGCCCGCATGGACGGCGCCGGCCCGATGCGCTTCTTCTGGGATGTGCTGCTGCCGCTGTCGAAGACCTCGATCGCGGCGCTGTTCGTGATCCAGTTCATCTACGGCTGGAACCAGTACCTGTGGCCGCTGCTCGCGACCACGACCGAAGACATGTACCCGGTGGTGATCGGCATCAAACGCATGATCGCCGGCGGCGACGGCCAGAACGAATGGAACATCGTGATGGCGACCGCACTGTTGGCGATGCTGCCGCCGGCGCTGGTCGTGCTCCTGATGCAGAAGTGGTTCGTCAAGGGTTTGGTGGATACGGAAAAATAGAAATGGCAGCACTTTCACTTCGCAACGTCATCAAGCGCTACGGCCACGGGCCGAAGGCAAACCAGGTCATCCACGGCGTCAGCGCCGAAATCCCCGACCACGAGTTCGTGGTCATCGTCGGCCCCTCGGGCTGCGGCAAGTCGACGCTGCTTCGCATGGTCGCGGGACTGGAGGAAATCAGCGCCGGCGAGATCCGCATCGGCGACCGGGTGGTGAACAACCTCGAGCCCTCCGAGCGCGACATCGCGATGGTGTTCCAGAACTACGCGCTCTATCCGCACATGACGGTCTTCGACAACATGGCCTACGGCCTGAAGATCGCCAAGGTGCCGGTGCCCGAGATCAAGACGCGGGTCGACAAGGCCGCCGGCATCCTCGAGCTCGGCCACCTGCTCGAACGCAAGCCGCGCGAGCTCTCCGGCGGCCAGCGCCAGCGCGTGGCCATGGGCCGCGCGATCGTGCGCCAGCCGAAGGTGTTCCTGTTCGACGAACCGCTGTCGAACCTGGACGCCAAGCTGCGCGCGCAGACCCGCCTCGAGATCCAGAAGCTGCACCGCGAGCTCGGAATCACCTCGCTGTTCGTCACCCACGACCAGGTCGAGGCCATGACGCTGGCAGAGCGCATCATCGTGATGAACGGCGGCGTGATGGACCAGTTCGCCACGCCCGAGGAGGTGTACTCGCGCCCCGCCACCACCTTCGTCGCGAGCTTCATCGGCTCGCCGCCCATGAACCTGCTGAGGTACGCGCCAGGCGTGCGGCCCGGCATGATCCTCGGCATCCGTCCCGAGCACCTGAGCCTCGATGCGAACGGCTGGACGGTGCAGGTCGAGCACGTGGAGCTGCTGGGCGCCGAGCGGCTGATCTACGGCCGCATCGGCGAGGAGCAACTGATCATGCGTGTCGACGAGGGCCACACGCCACCGGTCGCGGGCGACACGGTCAAGATCGCCGCCCGCCAGGACAAGCTGCACTGGTTCGACGCCGGCTCCGGCAAGCGAAGCGCATGAGTGCCGGCGCGACCTGGCCGTACCCGCGCTGGATCGCCCATCGCGGTGCCGGCAAGCTTGCGCCCGAGAACACCCTGGCGGCCTTCCGGCTGGGCGCCGAACATGGCTATCGCATGTTCGAATGCGATGCCAAGCTCAGCGCCGACGGCGTGCCCTTTCTGCTGCATGACGCCACGCTCGAGCGCACCAGCAACGGCCACGGCATCGCCGGCGAGCAAACCTGGGCGGCCCTGTCGCGGCTCGACGCCGGCGCCTGGCATTCGCGCCGCTACGCCGGCGAGCCGCTGGCAAGCCTCGAGAGCCTGATCCGCTTCTGCCTCGCGAACGGTCGCGCGCTCAACATCGAGATCAAGCCGACCCCGGGCCAGGAGCAATTGACGGGCAACGTGGTGGCACGGCAAGCCGCGCAACTCTGGACCCCATCGGAGCTGCCGCCGCCCTTGCTGACCTCGTTCGCACCCGACGCCCTGCGCGCGGCCCGCGTCGCCGAGCCGCAGCTGCCGCGCGGCCTGCTGCTGGACACGCTGCCCGCGGGCTGGCTCGACCTGGCGATCGAGCTCGGCTGCGTCGCGGTCGTCTGCAACCATGCGCTGTGGGACGCCGCCACGGTGGCCCGGGTGCACGCCGCCGGCCTGCGCGCGCTGAGCTACACCGTGAACGACGAATGGGCGGCCGAGCGGCTGACCGCGCTCGGCACCGACGGCATCATCACCGACCGGGTCGACCGCTTCAGCCCGGCGACCTGAGCTCGCCTACGGTTCGTTTCGAACCGGCAGCCGGCGGCTTTTATGATGAAGACCATGCGCTGGTTCCCCCATTTCACGACCCTCCTGCTGGCTGCCGCGCTGTGCGGCGGCACCTGGGCCCAGCCAAGCACCGAGACCGAGGTCGCACCCACGGTGGCGGCACTGAGAAGCCAGCTCGAGAACGTGCCGTCGGAGGTGGAGACCAGCGCCGACGTGCGTGGCGTGGTCGAGCAGCTCAACGCCCTCAGTGCCTCGACCGACAAGTTCATCGCCGCGCGCACCGGCGAACTCAACGACCTGAACGCCCGGCTGGGCGAACTGGGCAATGCACCGGCCGAGGGTGCAACCGAGAATCCCGACATCACCCGCCGCCGGGCGGAGCTGATCAAGGAGCGCAACGCGCGCGATGCCGACATCCGGCTCGCGCGACTGGTCTCGGTGGACGCCCAGCAGCGCGCCAGCGAACTGCTGGCCAAGCGCCGTGCGCTGTTCGAAGCCCAATTGACCGAGCGCTCGCCTTCCCCGCTGGGGCGGGACTTCTGGGACGACGTCAGCGACGCCTGGTCGAGCGACGTGACCCGGCTCGGGCGCCTCGGTGCCGAGCTGGAGGACGGCGTCCAGACCGCCCGCAAGCCGGCCCACGCGCCCGCGGTGCTCGGCGCCCTGGCAGTTGCCGTGCTGATGGCCCTGCTGGGCAACTGGCTCGCCGAGCGCGCCCTGACCCGGTTCGCTGCACGCTACCTGCCGCCGGGTCGATTGCGGCGCTCCCTGCTGGTGATCGCGATCGTCACCGCCAACGTGCTGCTGGTCGGGCTGGCGGCGCAAGGCGTGTTCGCCATGTTCGACAGCCATGGCCTCTGGGGGCCCCTGACCCGCAAGCTGGGACAGTCCGTGGTGCAGTCGAGCATCTTCATCGCCTTCGTGGTGGGACTGGGTCGGGCGCTGCTGTCCAACGGACGGCCTTCGTGGCGATTGCCGCCGATCTCGGATGCGTTGGCGATCCGGCTCGCACCCTTTCCCTGGGTCATGGCCGGGGTGGCCGCGGTGGTGTGGGCGCCGACCCAGGTCAACGCGGTGGTGGAAGCCAGCTTCGCCGCCGTGGTGGCCACCCACGTCATGACCGCCCTCGTCCTGACGGGCATGATCGGCGCGATGCTGCTGCGCCTGCGCAGCGCGCCGGTCGCCGCAGCGCCGGTCGCCGCCAGGACGCCGCCGAAGGACGCCGGGTCCGGCCCGGCGGAGACTGCGTCCTCCGCGCCCGTTGCCGACGGCCCCGAAAGGCCGATGTGGGTCGGCGTGCTGCTGGCCGCGGTGACGTTGATGCTGATCGTCATCTGGGTCCTGGTGGCGATCGGCTACGTCGCGATGGCGAGCTTTCTTGCGAGCCAGCTCACCTGGGCCGGCATCGTGGTGGCCGCCTTCTACGTGCTGTTCAAGTTCGCCGACGACCTGTTCGAATCGGTGGTTTCCTCGCGCAGCAGCTTCGGCGAGCGCCTGCAGCAGAGCTTCGGCCTGCAGCCGCGCACCCTCGATCAGGCGGCGGTGGTGCTCTCGGGCCTGAGCCGCGTGATCCTGTTCTTCTACATGGTGATCGCGCTGGCGACGCCCCTGGGCACCAGCCCGGGTGAGGTCTACCAGCGCAGCGGAAAGTTCGGCGGCGGGGTCAAGATCGGCGAGATCCAGCTGGTGCCTGGCGCGATCATCAGCGCGGTCTTGGTGCTGGTGATCGGCTTCGTCGCGCTGCGCGTGGTCAAGCGCTGGCTGGAGCGGCGCTATCTGCCGCACACCGGGCTCGAGCCCGGCATGCAGAGCTCGATCACCACCCTGCTCGGCTACGTCGGCGGGATCATGGTGATCGCCTTCGGACTCTCGGCACTGGGCATCGGCATCGAGCGCATCGCCTGGGTGGCGAGCGCGCTGTCGGTGGGCATCGGCTTCGGCCTGCAGGCGATCGTGCAGAACTTCATCTCGGGCCTGATCCTGCTGGCGGAGCGCCCGGTCAAGGTCGGCGACTGGGTGGTGCTGGGCAATGCCGAGGGCGATGTGCGCCGCATCAACGTGCGCGCCACCGAGATCCAGCTGGGCGACCGCTCCACGATGATCGTGCCGAACTCGGAGTTCATCACCAAGACCGTGCGCAACATGACGCTCGCGAATGCCGAGGGCCGGGTGCTGATCCGCCTGCCGATGCCGCTGACCACCCACGCCAACCGGGCCCGCGAGGTGATGCTGGCGGCCTTCGCCGATCACCCCGGCGTGCTGGCCAGCCCTGCCCCCTCGGTCACGCTGGAGGGGGTGGAGGTGGGCTTCCTGATCTTCCAGGCGGTCGCCTATGTGCCAAGCCCCCGGCTGGCCGGCGGCGTACGCAGTGACGTGCTGTTCGCGATGCTCGAGGGGCTGCGGGCGGCCGATCTGCCGATGGCGGCCTACCCGGTGGCGCCAGCCTATGCGGGCGCGCCCGGGGCGCCGGCCGCCGCCGCCGCCCCGCCGCCTCCACCGCCGCCGATATTGCCTGGCCTGGTGAACTAGCCGGCCACCAGCCACTGGCTGGTGGCGCAGGCCAGCACCAGGGCCACATACGTCGCCATCTTGCCGTCGCGGCCGAAGATCACGAGGCCGGCCGAGAGCACCGCCACGCCAACTATGAAATTGATAGCGGCCACGACCCACCAGGCGGGCGATTTCGCGCTTTTTCCCATGGAGATTCGGCCCAGCAGCGCGCACAGGAAGCCGACCGCGAAGGCAGGCGCGACGAAATTGAGCAGGTGATTGAGGAGGTCCAGCGGTGCCATGAC
>NZ_JBFUCI010000441.1:0-5109 GCF_056405335.1 Variovorax sp. P1_H12_2 | reverse complement strand
CCGCGACCCCGCGCGCCGCACCCCCGGTGGCCGTTCCCGAGCCCAAGCGGCAGGCCGCTACAGGCGGGTCCCGGCTGCAGGTGGACGCCCGGGAGCCTGCGCCCGCGCTGAGCGGCAGCCTCAAGGCGACGCCCGAACTGAACCTGCCCGATGCCCCCGATCCGGTGCGCCGCGCGGCCGCGGCTGCGCTCTGGAGCGCGCTCGATCCCGCTGCCGCCGAGGAAGCGCAACGCGAGGCCAAGCGCACGAAGGACATGGATGCCACGCTGGCCGCGCTGCGCGAGCAGGCCGCACAAAACCAGCGGGCCCTGCTCGAACTGCGCGGCGAACTCGCCCAGGCGCGCGAGACCCGCTACGCCAATCCGCTGGTCTATGCCCTGGTTGCTCTGCTGCTGCTGGCGCTGATCGGCATGTTCATGCTGTGGCGCCTGGCGCGCCGGGCCACGGCGCCGGCCTGGTGGGGCGAGGCCGCGGCGGGAGCCGCCGATGCCGCGCGGCGACCGCAACCGCACGGYGGGCTGCTCGACGAAGACATGGACCTGGATTCGGACCCGCCGCGGGCCCGACGCGGGGCCCCTCCCAGGACCTTCGGCCCGACGCCTTTCGCGCCGCTCGAGAACGACGACCTCGACAGCGGCCCGCACGCGCCGCTGCCCCATCCGGCACAACTGGCGGAGGGTGCGCCGGTGCGACCGGTGAACACCGAAGAACTGTTCGACGTCCAGCAGCAGTCGGACTTCTTTCTCTCGCTGGGCCAGCACGACCAGGCCGTCGCCGTGCTGCGCGAGCACATTGCCGCCAATCCCGGCACCAGCGCGCTCGCCTATCTCGATCTGCTGCGGATCTTCCATTCGCTCGATCGCAAGGAGGACTACGCACGGCTGGYCGACGAATTCGAGCACGCCTTCAATGCCGATGTCCCGTCGTTCGAGCATTTCACCGAAGCCGGCAAGGGGCTGGAGCACTACCGCGGCACGCTGGCGCGCATCGAGGCCCTGTGGCCTGCGCCGGGCACGCTGGCCTTGATCGAGGAACTGGTGTTCCGCAAGCCCGGCAGCCATGATGACGGCGCCTTTGATCTGACGGCTTACCAGGAATTGCTGCTTCTGTATTCGGTGGCCAAGGAGGTGATCGACCCCGACAGCGCCTCGCCTGCCGCATTCGAACCCCATGCCTCCGCCGACGCCATCGCGCGCGATGGAGCGCCGACCGTGACCGCCCCGATCGAAGTCGAGGCCCCCCCGGCGGCCGTGAGAGGGGCGGTGCCGCCGCCCTCGATCTATGGTTCGATCGACCACGTCATGCACGACGACACCGTGCTGGATCCGGGTGTGCAGGTGCCGTCCGCGGCCCCTGCCGAGACGGCTCCGCCGTACCTCCGGCCCGATCTCGAGATGGACCTCGACGCCTTCGACAAGACCGCCTACGAGACCATGCCGGCGCCGATCGAGCCGCCGAAGCCGCCGGTGCCCTCCAGCGATCCTCACGTGATCGATTTCGACCTGTTCGATCCGAGCACCGAGGCGGAGATCGCTCCGCGGCCGATCATCAAGCGCTGAAAGCCGGCGTGCGGCGCTGCGCACGGTCCACCGCCACGCTCAGGGCGAGGGCGAGCAGCACGGTCGAGAGGCCGACCCAGTTCATCCAGGCGACGGCGTCGCGGGCCAGCAGCCAGCCGCCGGCAGCCGCGCCGACCGCCTGGCCGATGTAGATTCCGGAGCTGTTCAGCGCCACCGAGCCTGGCGCGAGCGCCGGCGACAGCGAGACCAGCCGCGCCTGCTGGGCCGAATTGGTGGCGAAGCAACCCAGGCCCCAAGGCATCAGGACCAGCGCCAGCGTCGCGAAGGTGATCGCCAGCGGCCACAGCAGCAGGCTCAACGCGATCAGCACGGTCGTGACCAGAACCATGCGCGGCGCACCGATCCGGTCGATGTAGCGGCTCACGACCATGTTGCCCACCAGCCCGCAGACGCCGAACCAGGCCCAAATGAGTCCCATCTGGGTCGCGTTGGCGCCCAGGCTCTGCCGAACGATCGGCGCAAAGTAGCTGAACAGCACGAACTGGCCCGCTCCCTGCAGCGCGGTCACCGAGACCACGCCCATCAGCAGCGGGCTCCTGAAGACGCGCCCCCAGGCTTCGCGTGACAGGGCGGCAGGGCGGATGCCCGAAGGCAACTTGAGCCAGACCCAGGCCGCACTGGCGATCGAAAGCACCGCGATCAGGCCGAACGCGGCTCGCCAGCYGAAATGGCCACCCACCAGCGCACCGATCGGAAGCCCCAGCACCGAGGCCATCGACCAGCCGAGAAAGACGAAAGTGACGGCGCGGCCACGTTGTTCGGGTGGCACCAGCAAGCCGGCGCAGGCGGCCGCCTGCGCGGTGAACACCGCGGGTGCGACGACGGTCAGCATGCGCACCAGCAGCAGCCCGCCGAAGCTCGGCATCAGCGTCGCCAGCAGGTGGCCGGCGGCATACCACAGCATGGTGCAGGCCAGCAGCAGGCGGCGGTCCCAGCCCGCAACCACGGCCGCCAGCAGCGGGGCGCCCAGGCACATCACGATCGCACCCGCGGTGATCAACTGGCCCGCCGTGGCCGCGCTGACCTGCAGGGACTGGCTCAATTCGTTGAGCGTGCCGGGCACCACCATCACGCCGGTGCCGATCACGAAATTGCCCGCCAGCAGGGCCCACAGGGCAGCCGGCAGGGCTGGCCGCTTCAACGGCGGACCTGCAGCGCGCCGGGGTTGACGATGTTGGTGGGGTTGCCCTTGATGAAGCTGACGACGTTGTCGAAAGCCTGGCCGAAGTACATCTCGTAGCTGTCCTGCTCGACGTAGCCGATGTGCGGCGTGCAGATGCAGTTCTCGAGCCGCAGCAGCGCATGGCCCTGCAGCGGCGGCTCGCTCTCGAAGACGTCGATCGCCGCCAGCCCGGGCCGGCCGCGGTTGAGTGCCGCCAGCAGCGCATCCTGCTCGACCAGTTCGGCGCGCGAGGTGTTGACGAACAATGCGGTCGGCTTCATGCGCGAGAGATCCTCGAGCGTGACCAGGCCCCGCGTCTCGTCGGTCAGCCGCAGATGCACCGACAGCACGTCGGCCGCGGCAAAGAAGGTCTCGCGGTCGGACGCGACCTGGAAGCCGTCGGAGCGTGCCTTGGCACAACTCTGTTCGCGGCCCCAGATCACGACCTGCATGCCGAATGCCTGGCCGTAGCGCGCCACCAACTGGCCGATGCGCCCGTAGCCCCAGATGCACAGCGTCTTGCCCTTGAGCACCGAGCCGAGACCGAAATTCGGTGGCATCGAGGCCGATTTGAGGCCCGCCTGCTGCCAGGCGCCATGTTTCAGGTTGCTGATGTACTGCGGCAGCCGGCGCATCGCGGCCATGATCAGGGCCCAGGTCAGTTCGGCCGGTGCCAGCGGCGAGCCCGAGCCCTCGGCCACGGCGATGCCCTGCTCGGTGCAGGCGTTGACGTCGACATGGCTGCCGACCCGGCCGGTCTGCGAGATCAGCTTGAGCTTGGGCAGCTTCTCGATCAGTTGCCTGGAGATCTGGGTGCGCTCGCGGATCAACACGATCACATCGGCGTCCTTCAGGCGCACCGAGAGTTGGCCAATGCCCTTGACCGTGTTGGTGTAGACCTTGGCCGCATAGGCGTCGAGCTTGGAGGCGCAGCTCAGCTTGCGCACCGCATCCTGATAGTCGTCGAGGATCACAATGTTCATGGCGTGCCATTGTGCCTCGCACGACCGGGATGCTGTGTCGGCGTATCTCGACTTGTCTGCTGCATCGGCCCGGATTGCCGGCGCCTGCTCGACGCCGGCATCCGCCTCGCGGGCGGGCTCAGTGCATGTGGGCCGGCCGGGGCGTGGCCTCGGCGGCCTCCAGCGCCACCAGGCGGTCGAGCTCCGCACACACATCCGCCATGCGGCCCGAGATCACCACACGACCGGCGGCCCGGCCCGGCTGTTGCGCGTCGACCGTCCGGACGACGCGCAGGGGGCGTGCCGGCGCACCTGCGGCCGCCGGAGCGCCCTGGCGAAGCCCGCAGCTGGGACGAACGCCGACGTAGCGCAGGCCCGATGACATCGTGCGGCCCGGACGGCGCCGTGGCATCCAGCGGTTGGCCAGCGACTGCAGCGGCGTCAGAAGATCAGCAATGCTGAGGAGAGCGATTCCCATGTGAACTCCAGAAAAATCAGAGGTTGAACACAGGCAGGATTGCTTTCATCGGCCTCGACAGGGTGATGGCTCTTCGCGCCATACGCCCGCCACCTGTTGCGGCCGGATCGGATGCGCATGCGTGACCGCAGGCGCGGAACTGGCCGGCTTACATCAGCATCGTGTTGCGGATCAGGCCGACCGCCAGGCCCTCGATTTCGAAGGGCTCGCCGGGCTGGACCACGATCGTGGGGTAGTCGGGGTTCTCGGCGTGCAGCTCGATGACCTGCTTGTTGCGCTTCAGGCGCTTGACCGTGACTTCGTCTCCCAGCCGCGCCACGACGATCTGGCCGTTGCGGGCTTCCTTGGTGGCCTGGACCGCCAGCAGGTCGCCGTCCATGATGCCGGCGTCGCGCATGGACATGCCACGCACCTTGAGCAGGTAGTCGGGTTGGCGCTGGAAGAGGGTGTTCTCGACGTAGTAGGTCTTGTCGACGTGTTCCTGGGCGAGGATCGGCGATCCGGCGGCGACGCGGCCGATCAGCGGCAATGCCAGCTGTGCCATGCCCGGCAGGGAGAGCGAGAACTGGTTGTTGCGGGATTCGTTGAGGGAGCGCAGTGCGTCGCCCTTGAGCCGGATGCCACGCGAGGTGCCGCTCACGAGCTCGATGACACCCTTGCGCGCCAGCGCCTGGAGATGCTCTTCGGCTGCGTTGGCCGACTTGAACCCGAGTTCGGCGGCGATCTCGGCCCGCGTGGGGGGCGCACCGGTGCGTGCGATGGCGCTCTGGATCAGATCCAGAATCTGCTGCTGGCGGGCTGTAAGCTTGACTGCGAACTGCATGGTGACTCCTGACGGGGTACTGGCTAAACGTCCAGTACCTGTATTTTTAACCAGTTTTGAAAAGTTGGCAAGCCATGGACCCCATCTCCCTGAACCGTGAGCGC
>NZ_JBFUCI010000440.1:0-5109 GCF_056405335.1 Variovorax sp. P1_H12_2 | reverse complement strand
TTGCCGCGCCGTTGTGGCATGCCGCCGCGTGGTCGGTGCAGGCCCTGTCGTGGGTGCTGGAGTGGCTCGCCGGCCTGCCGTTCGCGACCTTGTCGATGCCGGCGCCGCCGCTCTGGATGGCGATGGCGGGCGTTCTGGGCGGCACCTTGCTGGCGATGCGGCTGCCGGGGTCGCTGCGCCTGCTCGGGGTGCCGCTGCTGCTGCCGGCGCTGCTGTGGCAGGCGCCGCGGCCCGCCGCGGGCGAATTCGAACTGCTCGCGGCCGACATCGGGCAGGGCAACGCCGTGCTGGTGCGCACCGCCACGCACAGCCTGCTGTACGACACGGGCCCGCGCTACGGCCCCGACAGCGACGCCGRCCAGCGGGTGCTGGTGCCGCTGCTGCGGGCGCTCGGCGAGCGGCTGGATGCCGTCGTGCTGAGCCATCGCGACAGCGACCACGTGGGCGGAGCACCCGCGGTGCTGGCCGCGCAGCCGCAGGCGACGCTGCTGAGCTCGATCGAGGCCGAGCACCCGCTGCAGGTCCTGCGCCCGGCCCGGCGCTGCGAGGCCGGCCAGCGCTGGCACTGGGACGGCGTCGATTTCGAGGTCCTGCATCCGCAGGGCGACGACTACGCCGCCTTCGTCAAGCCCAGGCCCAACGCCATCTCGTGCGTGCTGCGCATCGGCAACGGCCGCGCGACCGCCCTGCTGGCCGGCGACATCGAGCGCCTGCAGGAGGCGGCGCTGGTGGCGCGCACGCCGGACCTGCGCGCCGATGTGCTGCTGGCGCCGCACCATGGCAGCAAGACCTCGTCGACCGCGCTGCTGCTCGACGCGGTGCGGCCGCGCATCGCGCTGGTCCAGGCCGGCTACCGCAACCGCTTCGGGCACCCGGCCGCGGAGGTTGTGGCGCGCTATCGGGAGCGCGGGATCGCGCTGGCCGAGTCGCCGCGCTGCGGCGCTGCGACCTGGACCAGCACGCGGCCGGAGCAGTTGGTCTGCGAGCGGGAACGGCAGGCGCGCTATTGGCATCACGTCTTGCCCCGAATGCAGGTCGTCGGGGTTTCCCCTTGAAAAGTTTCATTCACCGCAACTTTTTGTCTTTCGCTTGACGATGGGGAGCGTCGGAACTTCAATGAATGCCAGACATACAGGTTCCGCAGAACGAAACACAGGCATACGATGGCCGTCCGTCCCCGCTCCGTCCCCTCCGTGCTCGCCAACAGCGCCACCGAGCCGACCTCGTCGGTCGAGCGCGCCTGCCGCATCCTGCGAGCCCTGTCCGACCCGGGCGTCGCACGGCTGACCGACATCGCGCTGGCGACCGGCCTCGACAAGACCACCGTGCTGCGCCTCATCGAGGTGCTGATGCGCGACGGCTTCGTGGTGCGCGATGCCGATACCAAGCACTACAGCCTGGGTGCCGAACTGCTCGTGCTGGGTGCGGCGGCGCTGGCGCGCTTCGACCCGCGCCCGCTGGTGCGCCCCAGCCTGCTGCGCCTCACCGGCACCTTCGAGGACAGCGTGATCCTGTCGATCCCGAGCGGCATCGAGTCGCTGTGCGTGGACGTCGAGGAGGGGCGCTTCCCGATCCGTGCCAACTACCTCTCGATCGGCAGCCGCCGCCCGCTCGGCGTCGGTGCCGGCAGCCTGGCCTTGCTGGCCTGGATGCCCGAGGGCGAGCGCAAGGCCGCGCTCGCCGTCATCGCGCCGCAGCTCGAGCGCTATCCGCGCATCACGCCGAAGCTGCTCGAAGCGCGGGCGATGGAGGCGCGTGAGCGCGGCTACGCGGTGCTGCTCGATGTGGTGGTCGAGCGCATGGGCGGCATTGCGATGCCGATCCTCGGTGCCGACGGACGGCCGGTCGCGGCGATCAGCATCGCGGCGCTCAACGACCGCATCACGTCTCGCGAGGCCGAGTTGGCGAAGGCGCTGCGGCGCGAGTGCGCGACCTGCGAAGTGCTCTGGAGCGGCGCTGCGCACCAGAGCGCCATGGCCACCCGCAGTGCCGGCCGGCGCGCCAGGGTCCACTGATGGCCGCAACCGCCTACCTCGCGGGAGCGGGCAGCACCGCCTTCGGCCGTCACGAAGGGCTGGGCGCGCTCGATCTGATGGCCCGGGCCGCGCAGCAGGCGCTTGACACGGCCCGGCTGCAGCGCGCCGACATCGACGGCGTGCTGTGCGGCTATGCGACCACCTTGCCGCACCTGATGCTGTCGACGCTGTTCTGCGAGCGCTTCGCGCTGCGGCCGGCCTATGCCCACAGCCTGCAGCTGGGCGGTGCCTCGGGCGCCGCGATGCTGATGCTGGCGCGCGAGCTGGTGCGCGCCGGGCGCTGCCGCAACCTGCTGGTGGTGGCGGGCGAGAACCGGCTGAGCGGCCAGTCGCGCGACAGCTCGATCCAGACGCTGGCGCAGGTCGGCGACGCCGACTTCGAACTGCCCAACGGCGCCTCGGTGCCGGCCTACTACGGTCTGCTCGCATCGCGCTACATGCATGAGACCGGCACTCATGAAGAGGACCTCGCCGAGCTGGCCGTGCTGATGCGCGACCATGCGGCCGGTCACCCGGACGCCCACCTGCGGACCCCGATCTCCCTGGCCGAGGTGCTCGCGTCCCGGCCGATCGCGGCGCCGCTCAAGCTGCTCGACTGCTGCCCGATCTCCGACGGCGCCATGGCCCTGGTGGTGTCGGCCGCACCGCGTGGCGAGTCCCGCGTGGCGTTGACGGGCGCCGGGCAGGCGCACCGCCACCAGCACCTGAGCGCGATGGCCGACGTCATGCAATGCGGCGCCTCCGAGGCGGCCTCGCGCGCCTTCGACGAGGCGGGCCTGGCCCGAGGCGACATCGACTGCCTCGGCATCTACGACTCCTTCACGATCACCCTGGCCATGCTGCTCGAGGAGATCGGCTTCGCGCCGCGAGGCGGGGCGGCCGGGCGCGTGCGCCGCGGCGACTTCCGCGCCGATGGGCCGCTGCCGCTCAACACCCATGGCGGACTGCTCTCCTTCGGCCACTGCGGCGTAGCCGGCGGCATGGCGCACGTGGTCGAGATCTTCCGGCAGATGGCGGGGCAGGCCGGCGAACGCCAGCTGCGCCGGCCAAGGCACGCTTTCGTGCATGCCGACGGCGGCGTGATGTCCTCGCATGTGAGCCTGATCCTGTCGCGGGAGGGGGCGCCATGAGCGCGGAGCAAGGCGCGCTCGCCGCACCCTTCGTCGACGGCCTGGCGCGGCAGGTGCTGCGGTTCCAGTCCTGCGGCGACTGCGGCAGCCCGCAGACCTTGGCGCGCTACGCCTGCGCGAACTGCGGCGGTCCGCGGCTCGTCTGGCAGAACGCCTGCGGCCGTGCGACCGTGCATGCCGTGACGGTGGTGTCGCGGGCGCCGTCCGATGCCTTCCGCGCCCTCGTGCCGTACACGCTGGTGCTGGTCACGCTCGACGAAGGCCCGCGCCTGATGGCCCATGCCGCGGCCGGCGTGCGCATCGGCGAGCGCGTCTCGGCGACCTTCTTCGCGCACCAGGACCGGGTGCTGGTGCGCTTCGAGCCCGCGCGCGCCTGAGCGGCTTTCTTCGATCACAAAAAAGCAGGAGACACGGCATGCATGGATTCCTTCGATTCTTCCTTGGCCGGCAACGGCTCGTGGTGCTGGGGGCCGTGCTGTGCCTGGCCGCCGCTGCGGCGGCCCAGGCCCAGGCGCCGGGTTATCCAGCCAAGCCGGTGAAACTGGTCGTGCCGTATCCGCCCGGCGGCCCGACCGACATCGTGGCGCGGGTGGTCGCGCAGAAGCTCTCGGAGCAGACCGGGCAGCAGTTCATCGTCGACAACCGCGCCGGCGCCGGCGGCAACCCGGGTGCCGAACTGGTGGCGCACAGCGCGCCCGACGGCTATACGCTGGTGGTGGCGACCACGGCGCACGCCATCAATCCCTCGTTGTTCAAGAACCTCGGCTACCGGTTGCTGAAGGACTTCGCGCCGGTGTCGCAGCTCACCAGCGGGCCGCTGGTGATCGTCGCCCATCCGGCCCTGCCCGCGAACAACGTGGCGGAGCTGATCGCGCTGGCCAAGGCGAAGCCGGGCGAGCTGAATTTCGCCTCCTCGGGCAACGGCCAGTCGACCCATCTGGCGGCCGAACTGTTCGACTCGATGGCCGGCGTGAAGATGAAGCACATCCCGTACAAGGGCAGCGCACCGGCGCTGACCGACGTGATCGCGGGCCAGACGCAGCTGATGTTCGACACCATGCTGTCGGCCATGCCGCACGTGAAGAGCGGCAAGCTCAAGGCGCTTGCCGTGACCAGCCCGAAGCGCTCGCCGGTGGCGCCCGATCTGCCCACCGTGGCCGAATCCGGCCTGCCGGGCTACGAGGCCATCGCGTGGAACGGGCTGCTGGCGCCGGCCGGCACCCCGCCCGAGGTCGTGGCGCGGCTCAATGCCGAACTCAGGAAGGCACTGGCGCTGCCCGAGGTCAAGGACAAGTTCGAGGCCCAGGGTTTCGCCGCGAGCTGGAACACGCCCGAGGCGTTCGGCGGCTTCCTGCAGGCCGAGGTGGACAAATGGGCCAAGGTGGTCAGTGCCTCCGGTGCGACGCTGGATTGACGCGATGATCGATCCCGCACGCCTGAGGCACTGGCCCTTCGCCGACGTCGTTCATCGCTACACGGCCGAGGACACGATGCGCTACGCGTTGGCGCTCGGCGTCGGCGCCGACCCCATGGACCCCACGCAGCTGCGCTTCGTCAACGACACCGCGCCCGGCACGCCGCTGGCCTTGCCGACCCTGGCGGTGGTGCTCGGCTATCCGGGCGCCTGGATGCAGGATGCGGCCACCGGCATCGACTTCACGCAGATCGTGCACGGAGAGGAACAGGTGGTCTGGCACCGGCCGCTGCCGGCGGCGGGCACGGTCGTGGCACGCCATCGCGTGACCCGCATCGTCGACAAGGGGCCGGGGCGGGGCGCCACGGTCACCTATGACAAGGATCTTTTCGACCAGGCCAGCGGCGCGGCGCTCGCGACCGTGACGCACACCACCTTCGCGCGCGGCAACGGCGGCTTCGCGACCGAGGCCGCGCCGGGGGACGCGGCGCCGCCGGCACCCGCGGCGGTGCCCTCGCGCCCGCCCGAC
>NZ_JBFUCI010000439.1:0-5110 GCF_056405335.1 Variovorax sp. P1_H12_2 | reverse complement strand
CAGCAGGAGCGAAAGCCCCAGCGATGTCTGTCTACCGAGCCCCGTCGAAGCGGCTGCGCCGGACGTCGAGATCCACTTGCCGACCGACGGCGTCGCATCGATGTTGCCGGTCGCCGCGTCGCGGTAGCCAAACCGGTCACCGCCAATCCAGTAGCACGGCGGCGAGACCGCCATGGGGAGACCTTTGCGGTCGCGTTGTACCAGTTGCTCTGCAGGGTCGACTGTGCTGTTCAGGGTGACGTTGATGAGGTGGAACGGGGCGAGCGAAGTTGGCAGTCCGCTCTTCGGGTCGACGAAGTCCTTCATCTCGACGTCGTCGCCTTGCACCGGCTCTGCCGCACTTTGGTCCTTCCCGCCTCTGGACGCGCCGCCGCGTTTCCCATTCGACGCGCCAAGATAGGCTCGGGTCAGGCGCGCGGCGTACAGAGTCTGCAAGCTCGACAGGTTGATGAAACTCGGGAACACCCCGGTCAGCAGGGCCAACCCAAGAACACAGACCGAGACGACGATGAATGTCATGCTGGTGCTAGTCGTGCGCTCGACATCGGGCATCTGTCCGCCCCAAAGAATCCACGCGAATGCGACGCTCCACAGGAGCGCGACACACAGGATGATCAATACGCCGGCCGCGCCGGCAAGCGTCATCAGGGGAATCCGGGACACGAGGCCCTTGGCTTTCGGAGCAGTCAGGAAGCTCACGCCACGTTTGACCAGCGCCGTGAGCACGCCTGCAATCCCCAGCGAAGAGGCAAGCGCCGTCACCGAGCCGCCGCGCACGACCAGCAGGTAGATGGATTGCCCGAGCGCCTCGAGGAGCGCCAGCACGGTGAGCGCGACCGCTAGCACCAGTGCGTTGCGCAGCCACCTCGTGAGGTGCACGCGTTGGGCAACGGCGGCGCTCTCCCCCCTCACAGCGGCGACAAGTAAGGTCGCGAAGTAGAACACCAGGCTCAGGAGAAGCAGGCCAGCAAAGGCCAAGGCGACCGAAGCCCGCTGCGGGACTGGGTCGTGGCGCGACAAGAACCATAAGATCACTGTCAGCGCAAGCGTGCCCCAGGCGGCGAGGCTGGGCAGAAATGCGCCTCGCTTTCCCGCCCACCAGTACGCAAGCCCGGCYGGGCAGGCCCACAGAAGGAAGATTGCGATGGGTATGTAGGCGGTCGGGCTCCACCACATCTCGAACGATAGAGGTGAGCTGAGTGGCGGCTGCGGCAACCAGCGGACGTCATATGTCAAGGCAAGCTGCCAGAGCGGCCCGCGAAGGACAGAGAGAACGGCGAAGGCAAGAACAAAGATCGTGCCGATGACGTACTGCACTGCGACCCAGTTCCGAATCGCCAGCGCTATGTCATAGGCCAAGTCCCCCGGGCCAGTGGGCGTCAGATACCGGCCGTTGTCACGCAGCCAGGCCAATGGGAATCGCACCCAGTCCGCCGCGGCGGCGGGGCGGTCCGCCTCGATTCTTCCGGGCGGCTCGACGCTGAGCACCTTGAATGCATGCTCGGCCGCGTGCGCATCGGCGTCGCTGGGCGCGGCCGGCTGGAGCCGACCTGGGAGGAACAGGCTGACGAGAAAGCTACCGACGTAGCCGCCGCCGCTCACAGTCGACAGATAGTCGATAGAGGACAGTAGCGAGTTGGCGTATGTCGGAGCGACCCCTGGGGCGACTGTCGATTTGGTGCTGAGTGTGATCGCCTGGATCACCCCCAGCGAGAAAGTTGCACTGCGTATGCCGCCACCAGAGAGAGCGAGAGCGCAGAACCGGGCGTTGGTGGCGATCGCGGCCTCGTTCTTGCCCTGCTCCAGGAGGAAGACCGCATGCCGTCTCGCCCTCACCTCTGCAACGGAGTCATTCGATTTAACCGCAGGCGTATCTCCCATGATCCGAACTCCAGGGCATGAAAGGCGCAGATTAATCGCGCTGACACGAGTCAATGTCGGCGTTCGACCGGCTGCCTCCTCCCCCTTGATGAGATCAGGGCAAGTCTTTGACTCGCTCAGGGAACCGCGACATCACGCGTGAGGCGCTCGGCCAGTTGTCAATTTTGCCGTCGAGCAAATACTCCGACACCGCCAATCCACATTTCAAGCCCTCTGTGCCGTCCTCCCCGACCTTGAATGCAAGCAGATGCCGTAGCCGTTATGGATCGAGGAAGCGGCCCCGCCGCCGGGAACTTCTCCTGTTCGTGCGCGAAGATCTGCTTGATCATGGGTTGCCAAATGTACGCTACAAGTAGTACTCACGATTGAGGAGGCGGCGTGGTTGCATGGGTGGCATCGTGCTGATGGCGGGCACGTTCAAGAGCCTTTTTCTTTTGCCTGCCAAGTTGTCCATGCCGTCTGTCACATCGGCGTGACAACGCACGAGAAAGAGGCGCGGACATGACGCTGAAAAAAAGCACCGGCCTGGGCGGGATCACGAACCTGTCGGTCTTCGCCCCGATCAAGTCCGGCATGGTGATAGGTTTCGACCCCGTGAGCTATCTCGAACGCTTGCGCAAGGTGCTCGACGCGTTGTTCTCCGCGCGGCAGAACACTCGCGAATCAGAGTTGCTGCAGCCAATCTTCCCCGATGTGATTGGGCAGTTCTCGATCATTCACCACTTCCGCTACGCCATCGTGCCGCCGGATCCGGCGGCGCCGACCCAGTCGGGCATCGGCATCTGGCGCCTGTCCCTGAACGTGACCTTCGACGGCGGCTGGGAGACCTACATGCGGGTGATCTACCGCGACATCGGCACGCTGCTCGACTTGCTATTCTCTCATTGCGAAGGCTATCCCGGCTCACGCACCTCGCGCTTCGAAACTTACTGCGCCTGGGTGCGCGCCAACGAGGTCGAGGCCGGCACCTTCTACGCCGATTCGGCGATGCCGCTGGGCGATCACCCCTATCTTGCGGCGGTGGAGAAGGCGCAACGTGAGCGTGGCGACCGGGTCACGCTCGACGCAGAGATCGCAAGACTCGCGGTGCCCTCCGCGGCAAGGCAACAGGCAGATGCGATGAGCAAGGCGACGGCCAACCGGTTAGGCACCCTGGTGCTGCCGCTACGCACGCTCAAGGGACTGTACCGGCTGTCGATCTATTTCCCCAGCGGCAACGCGGCCAACAACGACGGTGAAATGGGCACACTGCGCCGCTTCGCCCAGTCAATCCTGCAAGGGCCCCTGAAGGTCATGCAGGATCTCAACGCCAACCTTGGCTCGCCCCAGGAAAGCGCTATCTGGGCCAAGACGCGCGTGCAGCTTGCCGACGAGTTGGCCTGGCTCAAGGGCCCGCCCGCCGCGCCGGTCGCAGCTGTGGCGGCGTTGCCCTACAACCCAGCGCAACTGCAGGCCCACATCTTCGGCAGCGCTGAACTCATCACCCACGGCTGCGTGGTGTTGCTGCGCGTCGAGAATGCCCAACAGGCAATCGCGCACCTGGCCAGCCTGACCCCGAAATGCGGCCCGATGACGCCGGGGGGCATCGGCTACCTGTGCGGCTTCACGTATGCAGGGCTCCAGGCGCTTGCCATCTCGCCCGTGCGGCTGAACGAATTCCCACAGGAGTTCATCGAGGGCATGGAGAGCCGCTGCGCGGTGCTGGGCGACGTACGGGGCAATCACCCCGACCGCTGGCGCAGGCCAGTGGCCTATGGGCAGCAAGCCGGCGGCGGCCGACGCATTGACATGAGGGCAGTCCACATAGTCATCCAACTGCGCATGATCGACGCAACAAATACGTCATCCACCCTGCACCCCACGTTGAGAACCGCGGTGGACGCCCTGCAAGCCGCGGGCACCGGCTTGCGCGTGCTGGCCGTCGAGCCGACACGCAGCTACCGCAACCAGGCGCAACAGACCACGGGGCACCTGGACTTCGTCGACGGCATCAGCCAGCCGCAGGTCTATTCAAGCCAGTCCCCCGCGATTCCGGYGGTCGCGCACAGCGACCTGGTGAGTGCCGGCGAACTGCTGCTGGGCCATGGCAACGATCGAGGCGATGCGCCGAACCCGGCAATCGATCCCCTCCTGATGAATGGCACGTACCTCGTCGTGCGAAAGATCCGCCAGCGCGTCGACCACGTGGACAGTGCGATGGCGGGTCTCTCGGCCCCGCAGCGCGACGAGTTGCTCGCGCACATGATGGGCCGGCAGTCATCCGGCACGCCGCTGGCGCCCCTGCCCACCGGCGCCACCGGGCCGAACGATTTCAACTACGCGGCGCCCGTCGCGAGCGACGCCTGCCCGTTTCATTCCCACATTCGCCGTGCAAACCCGCGCGATGGGCGGCCCTATATCCCGCGCATCCTGCGCCGCGGCGTCTCATACGGCCCGAAGTCGACCACCGATCGCACCACCGAGCGCGGCGTGATGTTCCTGGCCTACTGCGCCAGCATCGCCGAGCAGTTCGAGTCGATCCAGCGCTGGATCGCCGGCGGCAACAGCAGCGGCGTGGGCTCGTCGCAGGGCGACCCGTTCTTGCGGGTGCCACAGGCCGGAGAGTCGTACATGTTCCGCTATTTCGACGGCAACGGCAGCGTCGCCAGGTTCACCTTCGACGACAAGCCGCTGGCGCAGCTCGAATGGGGCGTGTACCTGTTCGTGCCCCCGCTGGCCGTGCTGGCCAGCCTGAACTCCTATGTGGCCGGCCCGCCGGCGCCGGTCGCGCAGCAACCCTTGCCCCCGGTGGAAACGCCGGCGCAGCAGGAGGCCGCCGCGCGCGACGTCGTGCGGCAGCGCCTTGACGATCCTGACAAGGCGCCAGCCGCATGGGCGCTGGTCCGCGCGGGCGACGCATCGCTGCAGGGCACGCCCTATGGGAAACTCCTGGGAACGCAGGCGGAGGTGTTCAAGGCGCTGAAAGACCACGCCCGAAGCGAGTACTCGGTCGAGGGCTACGGCGTCCGCATGACCGCATCGATCGGGCTGAACCTGCTGGGCCTGGACCCGGGGCCCAAGCGCACCGAGCAACAGCCCCTCAATGCCGCGATCCTGTCCATCGACGAAAAGGCTGCGTACGACGCGACCGCGCCGATCGTGAAATCTCTGCTGACCCAGTTCCCCGACCTGCCCCCGTTGAATCCGGACGACCCGGTGCGGCGCCCGATCGATCTGGTCAGCTTCAGCG
>NZ_JBFUCI010000438.1:0-5145 GCF_056405335.1 Variovorax sp. P1_H12_2 | reverse complement strand
CTCGGTGCAGACCGAGAGCATCGAGGCGCTCCACGCCTGGATCGACTCGATCCGCGCCTTTCCGAAGCCGGTCATCGCGGCGGTCGAGGGCGCTGCCGCCGGCGCCGGCTTCTCGGTGGCRCTGGCCTGCGACTTCGTGGTGTCCGCGCGCGATGCGGTGTTTGCCGCCTCCTACAGCAACGTGGGGCTCTCGCCGGACGGCGGAATGAGCTGGCACCTGGCGCGGGCGCTGCCGYGCCAGCTCGCGAGCGAATGGCTGATGCTGGGCGAGCGGCTGGAGCCGGCGCGCCTGCATGCGCTGGGCGTGGTCAACCAGCTCACCGAGAACGGCCAGGCGCTGGCCGCGGCGCTGGCACTGGCCGAAAAGCTCAACGCGCGGGCACCGAACGCGCTGGCCAGCATCAAGGAATTGCTGAGCGACGCGCGCGGCGCGACGCTGGTTGCCCAACTGTCCCAGGAGCGCGACCACTTCGTGCGCAACCTCCATCACGCCAACGCGGGCATCGGCATMGCGGCCTTCCTTGCCAAGGAGACGCCGCGCTACGAATGACCCCGCGTCGCTCTCGTGACACCCCCCTCGCCTTTCAGTCACCGACAGGACAGCCCATGGACGACCCCATTCTTACCATCGAAGAACGTGAAGCGATCAACAGTGGTCGCTGGTTTTCTTCCCTCTCACCCTCACTGCGCCACGACATCCTCCGATGTGCATTCGTCAAACGCTTCAAGGACGGCGAGCTGATCGCCGCTCGCGGAGATCCGCCCGAACAGTGGATCGCCTGCGCGAAGGGCGCGGTGCGCGTGAGCTCGACCGCGGTCTCGGGCAAGCAGGTGACGCTGACCTACGTGGAGCCGGGCATCTGGTTCGGCGACGTGGCGATGTTCGACGGCGATCGGCGCACGCACGATGCGTACGCGCATGGCGATTCCACGATCCTGTGCGTGGCGCGCGCCGATTTCCAGAAGATCCTGTCGAACCACGTCGAGCTCTACGAGGCGCTGATGCGGCTGCAGGCGCGGCGCATCCGGCAGTTGTTCGGCCTGKTCGAGGATCTCAACACCCTGCCCCTGCGCGCGCGGCTGGCCAAGCAACTGATCCATCTGGTTCGCAGCTACGGCGTGCCGAACCTGGCGGACGGCAGCCAGATGCGCATCGGGCTGCACCTGGCGCAGGAGGAACTGGCCCAGTTGCTGGGCGCCTCGCGCCAGCGCGTGAACCAGGAACTCAAGGCCATGGAGCGCGAGGAAGCGATCCGCATCGAACCGGCCGGACTGGTGGTGCTGGACCGTGTCGCCCTGATGCGCATTTCCGAAGCCGACGAACAACAATAGATCTCGAGCCATGACCCAGGACTTCGACAATTTCGTCGGCACGCGTGCCGTCTCGCAACAACACCTCGTCGACATCGAGGCCCTCACCGCCTGGCTCGAGAAGAACCTGGACGGGTTCAAGGGCCCGCTCACGGTCGAGATGTTCAAGGGCGGCCAGTCCAATCCGACCTACAAGCTCGTCACGCCTTCGCAAAGCTACGTGATGCGCGCCAAGCCGGGCCCGGTCGCCAAGCTGCTGCCTTCGGCGCATGCGGTCGAGCGCGAGTTCAAGGTCATGCGCGGCCTGGCAGGCACCGATGTGCCGGTGCCGCGGATGTACTGCCTGTGCGAGGACGAGAGCATCATCGGCCGCGCCTTCTATGTGATGGAATTCATGGCCGGCCGCGTGCTCTGGGATCAGTCCCTGCCCGGCATGGACAATTCCACCCGCGCGGCCATCTACGACGAGATGAACCGCGTCATCGCGGCGCTGCACAGCGTGAAGTTCGCCGAGCGCGGCCTGGCCGACTACGGCAAGCCCGGCAACTATTTCGAGCGCCAGATCGGCCGCTGGAGCAAGCAGTTCGTCGCCTCGGTGACGCAGCCGATCCCCGAGATGGACCGACTGATGGAATGGCTGCCGGCGAATATTCCGGCCAGCGCCCGCGACGAGACGATGAGCTCGATCGTGCACGGCGACTTCCGCCTCGACAACCTGATGTTCCACGCCACCGAGCCGCGCGCCATCGCGGTGCTGGACTGGGAACTGTCGACGCTGGGCCATCCGCTGGCCGACTTCAGCTACCACTGCATGTCGTGGCACATCCCGCAGGGCACCTTCCGTGGCATCGGCGGCGTCGACCTGAAGAGCCTCGGCATCCCGACCGAGAGCGAGTACATCCGGCGCTACTGCGACCGCACGGGCCTGACGACGCCCGAGGCGCTGGCGCCCGACTGGAATTTCTACCTGGCCTACAACCTGTTTCGCATCGCCGCGATCCTGCAGGGCATCGCCAAGCGGGTCGAGGCCGGTACCGCATCGAGCGAGCAAGCCGTGGCCTCGGGCCGCGGGGCCCGGCCGATGGCCGAGATGGCCTGGCAGTTCGCCCAGAAAGCGTGACCCGCGCGGCGGCGCCCCCCAACCCAATTACCCACCTGGAGACGACATGGACTTCGACTACTCGGCCAAAACCAAAGAGCTGCAAAAGCGCGTCAGCGCTTTCATGGACGACCACATCTACCCCGCGGAGGCCGCGTACGCGGCCGAGTTGGCGGCCAACACCGCGGCCGGCAAGCGCTGGACCGCGCTCGACACGGTCGAGAAGGTCAAGGCCAAGGCCAAGGCGCAGGGTCTGTGGAACCTGTTCCTGCCGGTCGACAGCGCCGCCGCCTCGGGCTACGAGGGCGCCGGCCTGACCAACCAGGAATACGCGCCGCTGGCCGAGATCATGGGCCGCGTGCCATGGGCCAGCGAGGCCTTCAACTGCTCGGCGCCTGACACCGGCAACATGGAGACCATCGCGCGCTACGGCTCGGAGGAAATCAAGGCCCGCTGGCTCAAGCCGCTGCTCGAAGGCCAGATCCGCTCGGCCTTCGCGATGACGGAGCCCGATGTGGCCTCCAGCGATGCCACCAACATCTCGACCCGGATCGAACGCCAGGGCGACGAGTACGTCATCAATGGCCGCAAGTGGTGGATCTCGGGCGCGGCCGATCCGCGCTGCAAGGTCTTCATCACCATGGGCAAGTCGGAGCCCGACGCGCCGCGCCATTCGCAGCAGAGCATGGTGATCGTGCCGGCCGACGCCAAGGGCATCAAGATCATCCGCCCTCTCAACGTGATGGGCTATGACGACGCACCGCACGGCCACGTCGAGATGCTGTTCGAGGACGTGCGGGTGCCGGTGGGCAACATCCTGCTCGGCGAGGGCCGCGGCTTCGAGATCGCCCAGGGCCGCCTCGGCCCGGGACGCATCCACCACTGCATGCGCCTGATCGGCCTGGCCGAGCGCGCGCTCGAACTGATGTGCAAGCGCGCCTCCTCGCGCGTGGCCTTCGGCAAGACCGTCGCCTCGCAGACCGTGACGCAGGAACGCATCGCCGAAGCGCGCTGCAAGATCGACATGGCGCGCCTGCTCACGCTCAAGGCCGCCTGGCTGATGGACGTAGCGGGCAACAAGGTCGCCAAGACCGAAATCGCGATGATCAAGGTGGTGGCACCGAACATGGCCTGCCAGGTGATCGACTGGGCGATGCAGGTGCATGGCGGCGGCGGCATGTGCGACGACTTCCCGCTCGCCTACGCCTACGCGGGCGCCCGCACGCTGCGCTTCGCCGACGGCCCGGACGAGGTGCACCGCAACGCGATCGCCAAGTGGGAGTTGGGCAAGTACGCGCCGGCGAAAGCAGGCGACGACGCCATGCCAGTGACAAGGTTCTAGGCTCGCCCCCAGGTTGCCCGCACTTCGTGTCGGGCGCCCACCCCCTACCGGGGGCAACACCAGCGGCCCGGCAAAGCCGGTTCCGCGGTGGCACTGTTGCTCGCCCCCAGGTTGCCCGCACTTCGTGTCGGGCGCCCACCCCCTACCGGGGGCAACACCAGCGGCCCGGCAAAGCCGGTTCCGCGGTGTTTCACCAACAGGCCTGGCGTTCGCCGGCCGACCCGTCGGTCGGGATCAGATCTTCTTTTGCAGGAAGAGCGCCGAGCCGAAGGCCGGATCCAGCTGGTAGCTGGCGAAGCCCTCGCGCTCGTAGGCCCGCAACGCGCTGCGATTGCCCGACAGCACCTCGAGCGTGAGCTTGCAGGCGCCGCGGGCGCGGGCCTCGGCCTCGACGCGCGCCAGCATGCGTTGCGCGACCCTTTGACCGCGGTGGCTGGCCAGCACGACCACGTCGTGCACATTGACCAGCGGCCGGCAGGCGAAGGTCGAGAAGCCCTCGATGCAGTTGACCAGCCCGACCGGCTGCGCGCCGTCGTAGGCCAGCACGCTGAAAGCCTGGGGTCGGGCCGCCAGGGCCTCGGGCAGGCCAGCCAGTACTTCCGGCGCCAGCGCCGCGCCGCCGCCGGCCGGGTCGCGCGCATAGGCGTCCAGCAGGGACACCACCGCGTGCGCATGCACGGGGTCCCGGTAGTCGGCCAGCACCAGGTCGATGGCAGGGGCGAGATTCGGGCTCGAGCTCATGCCACTCGCGCCTCAGGCCGGCTTCAAGGTGGCGGCGATACGGCTCGCCCAGGCCTCGGCCTGCACCGCATCGCGCGCCTCGACCATCACGCGCAACAGCGGCTCGGTGCCGCTGGCGCGGATCAGCACACGGCCGGTGTCGCCGAGCGCGGCCTCCGCGCGTTCGCTTTCGGCCGCCAGCGCGGCGTTGGCCTTCCAGTCCTGCCCCTCGGCCAGACGGACATTGATGAGGGTCTGCGGAAACAGGGTGACGCCGGCCAGCAGCTCATCCACGCGCCGGCCGCTGCGCACGCAGGCCTGCAGCACCTGGAGCGCGCTCACGATGCCGTCGCCGGTCGTGTGGCGGTCGAGCGCGAGCAGGTGGCCCGAGCCCTCGCCACCGAGCAGCCAGCGACGCTTCTCGAGCTCTTCGAGCACATAGCGGTCGCCCACCTTGGCCCGCACGAACTCGATGCCCTGCTCCTTCAGTGCCACCTCGATCGCCTTGTTGGTCATCAGCGTACCGACCACGCCCGCAGGTTTCTCGCCGCGCGCGATGCGCTCCCTCACCATCAGGTAGAGCAGCTCGTCGCCGTTGAAGAGGCGCCCGCTGGCATCCACCAGCTGCAGCCGATCGGCATCGCCATCGAGCGCGATGCCGTAGTGCGCGCCC
>NZ_JBFUCI010000437.1:0-5148 GCF_056405335.1 Variovorax sp. P1_H12_2 | reverse complement strand
CTTCAGGATGCTGCCCTTCATGGCCCATGCCAAGGCGGTGGTGATGGACGACGACCTGGCGCTGTGCGGCTCGATCAATCTCGACCTGCGCAGCCTGCTGCTCAACCACGAGGCGGCGGTGGTGTTCTACGGCCGCGCCGAGATCGACTGGCTGGCGCAATGGATCGAGACCACCGCCTCGGCCGGCGAGACCTACCGGGCACGCACGCCGGGGCTGCTGCGCGACGTTGCCGAGGGGCTGCTGCTCACGATCGCCTTCCAGCTTTGAGCGATGCACGCGAACATGCCCCATGTCCGATACTCCCTGTCTTGACCCCAACATCAGGAGAGACTCATGGGAACCATGATCGAATTCAAGCGCCCGGATGGCGGCGCAGTGCAAGGTTATCTGGCCGAGGCCGAAAAGGCCTTCGGGTCGGTGGTCGTGATCCAGGAGTGGTGGGGATTGAACGACCAGATCCTCGGTGTGGCCCAGCGATTCGCGCAAGCCGGCTTCACCGCGCTGGTGCCCGATCTCTATCGCGGAAAGAAGACCGTCGAGGCCGAGGAAGCCCACCATCTGATGAGCGGGCTGAACTTCGCCGACGCGGCCTCGCAGGACGTGCGCGGCGCGCTGCAGTATCTGAAGGCGCGCGGCGGCAAGGTGGGCGTCACCGGCTACTGCATGGGCGGCGCGTTGACCCTGCTGGCCTCGTCGATGGCGTCCGAGGCCGATGCCGGTGTGATCTGGTATGGCTACCCGCCGCTGGAGTATGTCGATGCCTCGAAGATCACCGTGCCGCTGATGGCGCATTGGGCCACGCAGGACGCGGCGTTCGCCATCGCCGGCGTCGATGCCCTCGAAGAGAAGCTGAGCGCGGCGGGCGTGCGCTATGAAGGGCATCGCTACCAGGCCCATCACGGCTTCGCCAACGAAACCGCACAAGGCCCGGGCCGGATCCCCATCACGCAATACGACGCCGTCTGGGCCCAGCTCGCCTGGGACCGCACGCTGCGCTTCTTCGGCCGGGAACTCGGCTGACGGCGGTCGGTCGCGGCCGCCGATGCGGCGGCCCGATCGACGTGCCTACTTCGGCTTGTTCGTGTAGCTGGCATTGCCCAGCCCGGTGCCGATCGTCAGCACCGCCCAGCGCTTCACGTCCCGCATGAACGGCAATTCGCTGAGGCCCTGCACCACCGCATCGTTGTGCAGCAGCGCCACGGTCGGCGCCCCGGCGATGGCCGGGATCTTCTTGCACAGCTCGCTCGGCAGGTGGAAGTTGTCGCTGTCCCAGTCGCCCGGCAGGTTCTGCGCGCCGCGCGAGATCGAGCCGTCCTTGCGGATCAGCCCCGGGCAGGCGATGCCGATGAAGGGCGCCAGGCGGATGCCCTTCTTCCTGCCGTAGCGGATCTGCGCCTCGAGCATTTCGGCCAGGCGGTCGATCAGCAGCGTGCGGCTCGGTCGCTCGTCGGCGTGGCGCCATTTCTCGCGCCGCATCACCTTGGCCTTCGACAGGTCGGGCGCGCGCTTCTTGCGCAGCTTGACGATGCCGCAGCGCACGTTGGTGCCGCCGATGTCGAGCGCGAGGATGGCGTCGTGRCCCTTCAGCACCGGCGGCGGCACGAGGTGCACCCAGCCGAGCAGGCCGCCGTCGTCCGGCTCGTGGCAGATCCGGGCCAGTTCCACCGACGCCTTGAGGTCCTGCAGCATGGCTGCCGCCTGCAGCACGGCGCGCTCGCCCACGTCGCTGCCCGGGAATCCGCCGCCGATCACGATCCGCTCCACGCCGGCCCACGACGGCTGGCGCAGGAAGCGTTCGATCACCCAGGCCAGCTCCTGCGCGAACGCCTCGATCGCGCCGTGAAGCATGTCCGAAGCCTCGGACGCCTTGCTCCGGCCGATCGCCTGGTCGAGTTCCCGCTTGCCGAGGTCCTTCGAATGGACGCCGCCCAGCGGGTCCCTGCCCTTGCGCCGACGGCGCTGGCGCCAGCGCTCCAGCAGTTGCCGGAAGGCGGTCTGGCTGGCCTGGTCGCCGATGAAGCCGTCCTTGTCGCGCAGCTGGAGGCTGTAGCTCTCGACCGTCACGCAGAGCAATTCGCGGGCGCCGTGCGCTTCGGCAAGCGGCATCGCCTGCGGATCCTTGGCCATTGCTTTTTTCACTTCTTGCCGGAGGCGATATCGCTCAGTCGGCCGTGGTCTCGAGGATCAGCCGCGCCGTCTCTTCCGGCGCATCCCAATGGGGGTAGTGGCCGCAGCGCTCGAACCAGTGCAGCCGCGCATCGGGGAACAGCTGTTGCGCGCGTGTTGCCTGCCTGGGAGGGCAGACGCGATCGAGGCGGCCCCAGCCGATCACCATCGGCCTGCGCATCCGCCCGCGGGGCGCGCCCTCCAGCGGCGCCCCGCGCATGCAATCCTTCAGCATCGGATCGAAGGACCGGGCCGAGGCGTAGCTGCGCATTTCCTCCAGCACCAGAGCCGGCGACAGCTGGTGAGCGCGCGGCGAGAACCGCGCCAGAAACAGCGATCGCGACCACCCATGGGCGGCCATCGACGGCATCGCGAACTTCAGCGTCCGCGCGAGGCGCATCGACATGCGGATCGCGCCCTGGAACGCCAGGCGCTCCCATCCGGCCCAGAAGCCGCCCGGGTCGAGCAGGACCACCGTGCCCAGCGCCTCGCCGCGACGCGCCAGCTCGAGCACCAGCCGCGCGCCCATCGAACTGCCGACGGCATCGGTGCCCAGCAGATCGTGCTCGCGCAGGAATTGCGCCACCGCAGCGGCCAGCGTCTGCATCGAGACTTCGCCCGCCAGCGGCGGGCTCTTGCCGAAACCCGGGAGATCGATCGCCACCACGGCGCGTTCGGCGGCCAGAGGTTGGAGGATGGTTTGCCACGTGTGCCAGCTGCTGCCCAGTCCATGCACCAGCAGCAGAGGCTTTCCTTGACCGTGGCGGACATAGTTGATCAGCATCCGCCCACTATGGCTGGCCTGGGTGCCGGGCAGCATCAGCACGACGCACCATCGGCTGTAGGAGAAGGGCATCTTCGCGCGCCGATACACTGGCCCGATGCAATTGCCTCGTCGCAGGTGGCTCGCCGCCCTGGCCTTCCTGGCCCTCTTTTGCGCCGCCCTGGCTTCGACCGCCCAGGAGCAGCCGCTGCGCATCGGCTCCAAGCGCTTCACCGAGTCCTACATCCTGGCCGAGGTGCTGGCCCAGACCGCGGCGCCCCGGACTCCGGTCACACCGGTGGTGCGGCAGGGGCTCGGCAACACGGCCATCGTCTACGAGGCCCTGCGCTCCGGCGGGATCGACCTCTACGCCGAGTACACCGGCACCATCGCGCTGGAGATCCTCAAGGGCTCGCCATCGATGACGCTCGAAGCCATGAACGCCGCCTTGCGGCCGCTCGGCCTCGGCGTGGCGGTGCCGCTCGGCTTCAACGACGGCTATGCGCTCGCCATGCGCGCCGCCGACGCCGAGCGGCTCGGCGTGCGCACCCTGAGCGACCTGGCCGGCCATCCGGCGCTGCGGCTCGGCCTCTCGAACGAGTTCATCGGCCGCGCCGACGGCTGGCAGGGCCTGGCGGCGCGCTACGGCTTCGGCCAGACGCCGACCGGGCTGGACCACGGACTGGCCTACGAGGCGATCGCGGCGAAGCAGATCGACGTCATGGACATCTACACCACCGACGCCAAGATCGACCACCTGGGCCTGCGTGTGCTCGAGGACGACCGGCGCTATTTCCCGCGCTACGACGCGGTGCTGCTGTACCGGCTCGACCTGCCGACGCGGCTTCCCGAAGCCTGGGCCGCCTTGCAAAGGCTCGGGGGCCGCATCGACGAGCGCTCGATGATCGCGATGAACGCGCGCGCCGAACTGCAGGGCGTGGCCTTCGACGTCATCGCGCGCGATTTCCTGGCGGCGGGGCAGCCCGGAGCAAAGGCCGCCGCCGCGACCGACGTCGCGGCCCGCGGCTTCATGGCCAAGCTGTTCGGCCCCGACCTGGGTCGGCTTGCTCGCCAGCACCTGCTGCTGGTCGCCATCTCGGTCGGCGTCGCGATCCTGATCGCCGTGCCGCTGGGGATCGCGGTGTTCGCGCACCTGCGGTTGCGCGCCCTCGTGCTGGGCTTGACCGGCCTGCTGCAGACCATCCCCTCGCTGGCGCTGCTGGCGATCCTGATCTCGCTGCTCGGCGTGATCGGCACGCTGCCGGCGCTGATCGCGCTGACGCTCTATTCGCTGCTGCCGATCATGCGCAATACCGTGACCGGGCTCGCCGAAGTGCCCGCCGGCCTGCGCGAGGCCGGCACGGCACTGGGCCTGACCGGCGGGCAGAACCTGCGCGTGGTGCTGCTGCCGCTGGCGCTGCCCACGCTGCTGGCCGGGGTGCGCACCGCGACCACCATCGCGATCGGCACCGCCACCATCGCCGCCTTCATCGGCGCCGGCGGCTTCGGCGAACGCATCGTGACCGGGCTCGCGCTCAATGACCGCCAATTGCTGGTCGCGGGCGCGGTGCCGGCCGCGGTGCTGGCGCTGCTGAGCGAGGCGCTGTTCGAAGCCATCGAAGCCTTCATGCGCCGTCGCCGCGGGGGCGCTCCGGCCTCGGCTTAGACTCGCCTTCCCAAGAAGGCTCTCGCACATGCACATCGTCATCACCGGCGGCGCCGGATTCGTCGGCGCCCGGCTGGCCCGCACCCTGCTCGCCGGCGCGCAACGCTCACTCGCCGGAGCCCTCCCCGCATCGATCACGGCGATCACCCTGGTCGACCGCGCAGCGCCGCCGCCCGACCTCGCGGCCGATCCGCGCGTCGCCGCGGTGGTCGGCGACCTCAATGAACTGCTCGCCAGCGCACCCGAGCGCGTGCTGCCGCCGGGCACCGCGCTGGTCTTCCACCTGGCCGCCGCGGTCAGCGGCGAATGCGAGGCCGATTTCGACCTCGGGATGCGCAGCAATTTCGCCGCCACGAATGCCCTGCTCGACGCCTGCCGCCGGGTCGGCACCGTGCCGACACTGGTGTTCTCGAGCTCGCTCGCGGTCTTCGGCGATTCGCCTGAACAACCGCTGCCGACGGTGATCACCGACCAGACGCTGCCGACGCCGCAGACCAGCTACGGCATCCAGAAATTCGTCGCCGAGCAGTTGGTGGCGGACTACACGCGCAA
>NZ_JBFUCI010000436.1:0-5150 GCF_056405335.1 Variovorax sp. P1_H12_2 | reverse complement strand
CCGCAGGTCGGTGCCCAGGATCCAGAGCCGCCATTTGCCGCAGGCGCGCTCCAGCGTGTCCTGCACCAGGTCGTCGGCCGCCCAGGCATCACCGGTCAGCGCACGGGCGTAGCGCCGCAGGCTCGGGATGTGGGAGACGAGGGCGCGTTGATCCATGGGTGTACCTGCTACACGAACGCCGCCGGCACGGCGTTTATTCCATGCGCCTCGAAATAATCTTCAACGGCTGCGGCTCTTCATGGCGCGCTCGACCTCGCGCTTGCCTTCGCGATCCTTGATGGTGTCGCGCTTGTCGTGCTCCGCCTTGCCCTTGGCCAGCGCGATCTCGCACTTGACCTTGCCGGCCTTCCAGTGAAGGTTCAGCGGCACCAGCGTGTAGCCCTTCTGCTCGACCTTGCCGATCAAGCGGCGGATCTGCTCCTTGTGCAGCAGCAGCTTCTTGGTACGCACCGAATCCGGATTGACGTGCGTCGAGGCCGAGTGCAGCGGGTTGATCTGGCAGCCGATGACGTAGAGCTCGCCGTCGCGAATGACGACGTAGCCGTCGGTCAGCTGCACCTTGCCTTCGCGCAGCGACTTGACCTCCCAGCCTTCGAGCACCATGCCGGCCTCGAAGCGTTCCTCGAAGAAATAGTTGTAGGCCGCCTTCTTGTTGTCGGCGATGCGGGAGGAGGGGTCTTGTTTCTTTTTCGTGGCCATGGTGTTCCAGGTGAGGGCTGCATGGCTTCAATACAATCCGTCGCGCACGCGGTGCCGATTCTATGAAAACAGTCCACAAGTCCGTTCTTATCTGGTACAGCGCCGAAGAGATGTACGCGCTCGTCACCGATGTGGCGAAATATCCCGAGTTCCTGCCGTGGTGCGATCGCTCCAAGGTCATCGAGCAGAACGAGCTCGGCATGACGGCCGAGGTCGGCCTCGCATTCAGCGGATTCCATCACAGCTTCACCACCCGCAACACCCATGTGGCGGGCCGCGAGGTGCATCTGAAGCTGGTCGACGGGCCTTTCTCGAACCTCGACGGCATCTGGACCTTCACGCCGGTCGGCGAAGACGGCGAGCGCGCCTGCCGGGTCGAGCTCAACCTGAGCTACGGCTTCAGCAACTTCGCGTTGCAGGCGCTGGTCGGTCCGGTGTTCGACAAGGTCGCCTCGAACCTGGTGGAGGCCTTCGTGAAGCGCGCCGAGCAGGCCTACGGCGCTGCCTGATGCCCAGGATCACGGTGGCCTGCTCGCCGGCGCCGCGCGAGACCTTCGAGCAGGTTCTCGAACTGGCCGACGGCGCGACGGTGCGCGACGCGGTGCTCGCGAGCGGCCTGTCGCAGGCGTTCCCGCACCTCGACTGGGCCTCGATGACACCGGGGATCTGGGGCAGGGCGGTCGAATGGACCCACTGCGTGAATGACCTCGACCGCGTCGAACTGTGCCGCCCGCTCACGGTGGACCCGAAGGTGGCGCGGCGCGAGCGATTCCGCCAGCAGGGCGCACGCGGCACGGGCCTCTTTGCGCGCCGCCGAAAAGGCGGTAAAGCCGGATATTAGGGGCCCCTAGCTAGGGCCCCTAGCCGCCGCTATTTGCAGTCGGACGCAATGATGGATTGAAGGCGCTGCTGCTCGCTCGCGCGCGCGGCGTCGTCCATGATCTCGCGTTCGCCCTGGGCGTTGACGCGCGCCACGCGGATGCCGCTGTCCATGGTCGCCTTGCCCTGGCGCGCCCGGTTGCAGTTCTCGGCCTTGGCCTGCGCGAACTTCTGGGCCTCGGCCGCCTGCTTGGCCTTTTCGGCCTCTTCGGCCTTGCGCGCCTTCTCTTCGAGTTCCTTGTCGACGCCGGCACCCTTGGCGCTGCTGGCGGGCGCGGGCGCAGGCGGCTGMGCGTCGGCCGCAGGGGCGGCCGCGACTTCGGTTGCCGCCGGCGGTGCGCTGAAGCTCAGTCGCTTGGCCGGCGGGCCGGGCCGGCGCAGGATGTTCTTTTCCGGCACCTCGGGCGGCGGCGCCTGGTCGCTGAAGACCTTCTTGTTGTCCTTGTCGAGCCACTGCCATTGGGCTTGCGCACCCAGGGGCAGCAGGAACACGGACCCGACGAGGAGCAGCTGCGCGAATTTCATGGGCGGAAGTTTAGCGCTGCCTTACGTTTTGCAACCAGCCTACTGGCGTTTTTGCAACGCATGGGTGGCATTGGGTCGTGCCTGGGGCCCCATGCCAGCCGGAAAGCGGGAGCCCCTTCGGCTGCCCGGACCCCGGGCCATCGTTACAATCCACCTTTTGGAGCCTCACCCATGCGCCTTCTCGGCAAAGCGCTCACCTTCGACGACGTGTTGCTGGTGCCAGCGTTCTCCCAAGTCCTGCCCAAGGACACCTCCCTCGCCACCCGGCTCTCCCGCAACATCACGCTCAATCTGCCGCTGGTTTCCGCGGCGATGGACACCGTGACCGAAGCCCGTCTCGCGATCGCCATCGCGCAGGAAGGCGGCATCGGCATCGTTCACAAGAACCTCACGGCCGCCGAGCAGGCGGCGCAGGTGGCCAAGGTGAAGCGCTACGAATCCGGCGTGCTGCGCGACCCGGTGGTCATCACCCCGACCCACACCGTACGCCAGGTGATGGCGCTGTCGGACCAGCTCGGCATTTCGGGCTTCCCGGTCTGCGACGCCGGCAAGGTGGTCGGCATCGTCACCGGGCGTGACCTGCGCTTCGAGAGCCGCTACGACGTGCCGGTCAGCGAGATCATGACCCAGCGCGACCGGCTCATCACCGTGCCCGACGGCACCACGCTGGCGGACGCCAAGGCGCTGCTCAACAAGCACAAGCTCGAACGCCTGCTGGTGATCAACGAGGCCTGGGAGCTCAAGGGCCTGATCACCGTCAAGGACATCACCAAGCAGACCAGCTTCCCGAACGCGGCGCGCGATGCCAGCGGGCGGCTGCGCGTCGGCGCCGCGGTGGGCGCGGGCGCGGGCACCGAGGAGCGCGTGGAGGCGCTGGTCAAGGCCGGCGTCGACGCCATCGTGGTCGACACCGCGCACGGCCACCATGCCGGCGTGATCGAGCGCGTGCGCTGGGTCAAGAACAACTACCCGCAGGTCGACGTYATCGGCGGCAACATCGCCACCGGCGATGCCGCGCGCGCGCTGGCCGATGCCGGCGCCGACGCGGTCAAGGTCGGCATCGGCCCGGGCTCCATCTGCACCACCCGCATCGTGGCCGGCGTGGGCGTGCCGCAGATCATGGCGATCGACAACGTCGCCACCGCGCTGCAGGGCACGGGCGTGCCGCTGATCGCCGACGGCGGGGTGCGCTATTCGGGCGATATCGCCAAGGCCATCGCGGCCGGCGCCAGCACCGTGATGATGGGCGGCATGTTCGCCGGCACCGAAGAGGCGCCCGGCGAGATCGTGCTGTTCCAGGGCCGCAGCTACAAGAGCTACCGCGGCATGGGCTCGATCGGAGCGATGCAGCAGGGCAGCGCCGACCGCTACTTCCAGGAATCGAGCACCGGCAATCCGAACGCCGACAAGCTGGTTCCGGAAGGCATCGAGGGCCGCGTGCCGTACAAGGGCTCGATGGTGTCGATCGTCTACCAGATGTCCGGCGGGCTGCGCGCCAGCATGGGCTACTGCGGCTGCGCCACGATCGAGGACATGAAGAACAAGGCCGAGTTCGTCGAGATCACCACGGCGGGCATTCGCGAGAGCCATGTGCACGACGTGCAGATCACCAAGGAAGCCCCAAACTACCGGGCTGAGTGAAAGGCCCCCACGCTCCTCCACTGCGTGTGGGTCGCTGCCCCCCGAGGGGGCCGCAGGCCGCCTTGGGGCGGCCCGGCGCCGGCCTGGATGGCCCCCACGCTCCCTCACTTCGTGTGGTCGCTGCCCCCCGAGGGGGCCGCAGGCCGCCTTGGGGCGGCCCGGCGCCGGCCTGAGCTCAATCTGGCCAGATAATTGAAGTTGGGCCAGATTGGCATTAGAATTTGGGCCAGATCATTTTTTTCTGGCCCAAATGCAATCCCTCGGCATCGCTGAAGCCAAGAACAACTTCTCGGCCCTGATCGACCTGGTCGAGAAGGGCGAGGAAGTGCGCATCACACGCCACGGCAAGGAAGTCGTGCGCATGCTTCCGGTGCGGCGCAAGCCGGTCATCACCGACGAACAGATCGCGCGCGAACTGGGCCAGATCGACGCGTTGCACGCGACCATCAAGCCGGGCCCCGCCGTGCGTACCCTGCGTGACGAAGGGCGCCAAGCGTGACGGCCTTCGTCATGGATGCCTCGGTCACTTCGGCCTGGCTGCTGCCGGATCAGGCCAGCGAACACACGCGCAGGCTCTACGCTGCCATCCGCCGCGACGAGGTCGAGCCGCAGGCGCCCAATGCGTGGCAATGGGAGTGCGCCAACATCCTCGCCAACGGCGTGCGCAGCGGCCGCATTCCGCCGTCCGCGGTCGAAGGGCTGTGGAGCGTGCTCGACGCCATTCGCCACCGCGTCGAACTGCACGAACTGGCGCCGGCCCAGCACAAGGCCGTGCTCGCCGTGGCCATCGACGCCGGTGTCTCGCTCTACGACGCGGGCTATCTGTGGCTCGCACGCTCGCTCGATCTTCCGCTCGCCACCTTCGACGAGCAACTCATCCAGGCGGCGCCGCAAGCGGGCGTCCGCCTCTTCGACATTTCAACGCTCTGAGTCTTCTCCATGCAACACGACAAGATCCTCATCCTCGATTTCGGCTCCCAAGTCACCCAGCTGATCGCGCGCCGCGTGCGCGAAGCGAACGTGTTCTCGGAGGTCCATCCCTGCGACGTCAGCGACGAATGGGTGCGCGAGTTCGCCAAGGACGGCACGCTCAAGGGTGTGATCCTGTCCGGCAGCCACGCGAGCGTCTACGAGGAAACCACCGACAAGGCGCCGCAGGCGGTGTTCGAGCTCGGCGTGCCGGTGCTGGGCATCTGCTACGGCATGCAGACCATGGCGCACCAGCTCGGCGGCAAGGTCGAGGGCGGCCACAAGCGCGAGTTCGGCTTCGCGGCCGTGCGCGCGCGCGGCCACACCGAGTTGCTGCGCGACATCGCCGACTTCACGACCGACGAGGGGCACGGCATGCTCAACGTCTGGATGAGCCACGGCGACAAGGTCACCGAGCTGCCGCCCGGCTTCAAGCT
>NZ_JBFUCI010000435.1:0-5189 GCF_056405335.1 Variovorax sp. P1_H12_2 | reverse complement strand
CGTCGGCCGCGGGCTTAGGATGCGCTTTTTGCGTTGACTAGGAAAAGTTCATGGCCGACATCGCTGTCGTTTTTCATTCGGGCTACGGCCACACGCAGCGCGTCGCGCAGGCGGTGGCCGACGGCGCGGGAGCCCATTTGCTCGCGATCGACGCCGATGGCAATCTTCCGGCCCATGGCTGGGAGCTGCTGGCGGCGGCGGACGCGATCATCATGGGCGCGCCCACCTACATGGGTGGCCCGAGCTGGCAGTTCAAGAAATTCGCGGACGCCTCTTCCAAGGTCTGGTACGTCCAGGGCTGGAAGAACAAGCTCTTCGCGGGCTTCAGCAACAGCGCCGCCATGAACGGCGACAAGGACGCCACGCTGACCTACCTGTGGCACCTGGCCATGCAGCACAGCGGCCTCTGGGTCAGCCTCGGCATCATGCCGGCCAACAGCAAGGCGGCCCGGCGCGACTCGATCAACTACGTCGGCGGCTACAACGGCCTGCTGACCACCTCGCCCTCCGATGCGAGCCCGGCCGAGATGGCACGGGGCGACCTCGACACCGCGATCGCATTTGGCGAACGCGTGGCCGTGGTGGCAAGATCAAAGCGATGAAACACCCCCGCAGCGCCTGCGGCGCCGCCCCCTCGAGGGGGCGATACCAGCGGCCCGGCGAAGCCGGTTCCGCGGTATCCCTGGAATGGACCCGTGCCGGGTTCATGGGGTGGAAAACGCAACCCTTCACCGAGGAATCACGATGACCGCACCGCTTCTGCTCCAACCGCACGACAAGGACCTGGGGGGCGGCTTCAACGTCCGGCGCCTGCTGCCGTCGGCGAAGCGCCGCTCGGTCGGCCCCTTCGTCTTCTTCGACCATTTCGGGCCGGCCACCGAGACGCCCGGCAAGGCGCATGACGTGCGGCCGCATCCGCACATCGGCCTGGCCACCGTCACTTACCTCTTCGAGGGCGCGATGATGCATCGCGACAGCCTCGGCAGCGTGCAGGAGATCCGTCCCGGCGCGATCAACTGGATGACCGCGGGGCGCGGCATCGTGCATTCGGAGCGCAAGCCCGAGTCGCTGCTCGACGCCACCTATGTGAACCACGGGCTCCAGCTCTGGGCTGCCTTGCCGCAGGCCCACGAAGAGGTCGAGCCCAGCTTCGTGCACACCGAGGCGGCGGACATTCCGGCGCTGGACGTGCAGGGCGTGCCGGTCCGGGTGCTGGTCGGCGAAGCCTTCGGCGTCCGCTCGCCGGTCGCGACCTTGTCGCAGACCCTGTATCTCGACCTCGCGCTGCCGGCGGGCGCGCGCTTCGAGCTGCCGGCGCTTGCGCCCGAGCTGGCGATCTATCCGGTCGACGGCGACCTCACGCTCGACGGCATGCCGGTGGCGCGGCACACCATGGCGATGCTGCCCGAAGGCGCAGGCGGCATGCTGGCGGCGGAGCGTGCGGTCCGTCTCGTGGTGATCGGCGGCGAGCCGCTCGACGGCCCGCGCTTCATCACCTGGAACTTCGTCTCGAGCCGGCGCGAGCGCATCCTCGAGGCCGGCGCCGAGTGGGCCGCCCAGCGCCTGGGACAGGTGCCCGGCGAGACCGAATTCATCCCGCTGCCGGGGCACCCGTTCCAGGTGCAGTCTTAGGAATTCAGCGCTTGATCGCCAGGTCCGGGTCTTCCTGCGCCCGGGCGCTGGCGCGGTTCGAACGCGCGCTCAAGTCGGGCGCCAGGGACTCCCGGCCATCGAACACGAAGCACTCGCCGTGGTAGTGCGCACCGCCGACCTGCTCGAAGTACTTGAGGATCCCGCCTTCGAGTTGCAGCACGTCGGCGACGCCTTCCTCGCGCATCAGGATCGCGGCCTTCTCGCAGCGGATGCCGCCGGTGCAGAAGCTCACGACCGTCTTGCCGGCGAACGCTTGCGCATGTCGGGTCAGCGCCTTCGGGAATTCGGTGAACTTGCTGATCCGCCAGTCGATCGCGCCATCGAACGTGCCGTGATCGACCTCGAAGGCATTTCGCGTGTCGAGCAGCGCGATCGGCTTGCCGGCATCGTCGTGCCCCTGGTCGAGCCAGCGCTTCAGGGTCGGCGCATCCACGCCCGGCGCGCGGCCCGCGGCCGGCTGGATCGCGGGATGGTCCATCCGGATGATCTCGCGCTTCCGCTTGACCAGCATGCGCCGGAACGGCTGCGCCTGCGACCAGCTCTCCTTGGCCTCCAGATCGGCGAAGCGCGGATCGGCGCGCAGTTCGCCCAGGAACGCCCGGACGTGGTCCTTTTCCCCTGCGAGAAACAGGTTGATGCCCTCGGGCGCGAGCAGGATGGTGCCCTTGAGCGCCAGCGCATGGGTGCGGGCACGCAAGTGCTCGCGCAGGTCGGCGCCGTCGTCGATGCCGACGAACTTGTAAGCCGCGATATTCAGTATTTCTTGCACGGGAGGCGATTGTAGGGATGCCCGCATCACATCGTGGAGGCGKCGTTTTCTACAATGACCGGATGTTCGTTCACCTGCGCCTGCACACCGAGTTTTCCGTCGTCGACGGTACCAACCGCATCGATGAAGTCGTCAAGGCCGCGGCCGCCGACGGCCAGCCTTCGCTGGCGATCACCGACCTCAACAATCTCTTCGGCGCCGTCAAGTTCTACAAGGAGGCGCGCGGCAAGGGCGTCAAGCCGGTGCTCGGCACCGAGGTCTTCGTCGAAGGCCTGGGCGCCGAGCCCGGCGCCCTCACGCGCATCGTGCTGCTGGTGCAGAACAAGGAAGGCTACCTGAACCTGTCCGAGCTGCTGGCGCGCGCCTGGACCCAGAACGTCGGCCGAGGCCAGTCCCAGGCCGCCTGCAAGCTGGCCTGGCTCGAAGAATTGCAGGGCGGGCTGATCGCGCTCTCGGGCGCGCAGGCCGGACCGCTCGGCGCGCCGCTGCTGCAAGGCCAGGAGGAGCGCGCCGCGGAGATCGCGCTGCAGCTCGCCGGCCTGTTCCCGCATCGCTTCTACATCGAGCTCCAGCGCGCCGGACGGCCCGAGGACGAGCCGCACGTGATCGCGGCCGTGAAGCTCGCCGCCCGCCTGCGCTTGCCCGTGGTCGCGACGCATCCGGTGCAGTTCGCCACCGCCGACGACTACGAGGCGCACGAGGCGCGCGTCTGCATCTCCGAGGGCGAGATCCTCGGCAACCCGCGCCGGGTGCGCAAGTTCACGCGCGAGCAGTACTTCAAGTCGTCGGCCGAGATGGCCGCGCTCTTCGCCGATGTGCCGAGCGCGCTCGCCAACACGGTCGAGATCGCCAAGCGCTGCAACCTCACGCTGGTGCTCGGCAAGCCGCAGCTGCCGAACTTCCCGACGCCCAACGGCATGCCGATCGAGGAGTATTTCCGCGTCGCCTCCTTCGAAGGGCTGGAACAGCGCCTCGCCCACCTGTACCCCGAGGCCGCGAAGCGCGATGCCGAGCGGCCACGCTACGTCGAGCGGCTGGAGTTCGAGATCAACACGATCTTGAAGATGGGTTTCCCGGGCTACTTCCTGATCGTCGGCGACTTCATCAACTGGGCCAAGAAGAACGGCTGCCCGGTCGGCCCGGGACGGGGTTCGGGCGCCGGTTCGCTGGTCGCCTATGCGCTCAAGATCACCGACCTCGACCCGCTCGAATACAAGCTGCTGTTCGAACGTTTCCTGAACCCCGAGCGGGTCTCGATGCCCGACTTCGACATCGACTTCTGCCAGGRCAACCGCGACCGCGTCATCGACTACGTCAAGGACAAGTACGGTCGCGACGCGGTGAGCCAGATCGCCACCTTCGGCACCATGGCCGCACGCGCCGCGATCCGCGACGTCGGCCGCGTGCTCGACATGAGCTACATGTTCTGCGACGGCATCAGCAAGCTGATCCCGAACAAGCCGGGCAAGCCGGTGACGATCCAGTACCCGCCCGCGGACCTGTCGGAGGCCGACCGCGAAAAGTACGCGATCGCGGCCGAGCCGCAGCTCGCGGCCCGGATCGAGAAGGAGGAAGAAGTCCGCATGCTGGTCGAGCTGGCGCAGAAGCTCGAAGGCATGACGCGCAACATCGGCATGCACGCCGGCGGCGTGCTGATCGCGCCGGGCAAGCTCACCGACTTCTGCCCGCTCTACCAGCAGCCGGGCAGCGACTCGGCCGTGAGCCAGTACGACAAGGACGACGTCGAGGCGGTCGGCCTGGTGAAGTTCGACTTTCTGGGCCTGGCCACGCTGACGATCCTGGAGATCGCCAAGGACTTCATCGTCGCGCGCCACAAGGGCCAGGAGAACTTCGCCTTCGAGAACATTCCGCTCAACGACGTGCCCACGTACAAGCTCTTTTCCGAGGGCAAGACCGAGGCCGTGTTCCAGTTCGAATCGCGCGGCATGCAGGGCATGCTGAAGGACGCGCGGCCGACCCGGCTCGAGGATCTGATCGCGCTCAACGCGCTGTACCGGCCCGGCCCGATGGACCTGATCCCGAGCTTCGTGGCGCGCAAGCACGGGCGCGAGCCGGTCGAGTATCCGCATCCGCTGGTGGCCGACATGCTCTCCGAGACCTACGGCATCATGGTCTACCAGGAGCAGGTGATGCAGACCGCGCAGATCCTGGGCGGCTACTCGCTCGGCGGCGCCGACCTGCTGCGCCGCGCGATGGGCAAGAAGAAGGCCGAGGAGATGGCCGAGCACCGCGAGATCTTCCGCAAAGGTGCCGCCAAGAACGACATCGACCAGAAGAAGGCCGACGAGATCTTCGACCTGATGGAGAAGTTCGCGGGCTACGGCTTCAACAAGTCGCACGCGGCGGCCTACTCGCTGCTGGCGTACCACACCGGCTGGCTCAAGGTCCACTACACGGCCGAGTTCTTCTGCGCCAACATGACCGTCGAAATGGACGACACCGACAAGCTCAAGGTGCTGTTCGAGGACGCGCAGAAGAACTTCGGCATCACCTTCGAGCCGCCGGACGTGAACCGCGGCAACTACCGCTTCGAGCCGGTCAACGACAAGGTCATCCGCTATGGCCTCGGTGCCGTCAAGGGCACGGGGCAACTGGCGGTCGAAGCGATCGTCAAGGCGCGCGAGGAGGGCGGCCCGTTCACGAGCCTGTTCGACTTCTGCGTCCGGGTGGATCGCCAGCGCATCAACAAGCGCACGGTCGAGGCGCTGATCAAGGCCGGCGCCTTCGATTCGCTGCAGCAGAACCG
>NZ_JBFUCI010000434.1:0-5198 GCF_056405335.1 Variovorax sp. P1_H12_2 | reverse complement strand
GCATCGGAGTGCCAAGATTGGCGTTTCGGAAAGTCAATCTGCAACCACGTTGGAAGGATAATTCCCATGCGGAACATTACACGAGTCGACGTTGACTTGGCCAAGAATGTCATCCAAGTTCACGCCGGGTCGCAAGCTGCGCGAGCGCGGCTGCGACGCCCGCAGTATTTAGCTTGAGTAGAAGAACCAAATGAGACAAGTTACACAAAAGCGGCGTGTTCTCCGACATCGAATTGTTCTCGAAAATCCGACCGAACTCACGATTCAGAAGATCAAGATCTCACCCGCTGCGTTGCGAATCCGGGTTGCAGATTCATGAGCGCGCCGACGAATATCCGCGACGTTGTAGGCAAGGAGGCGGCCGTTTCGCTTCAAGATGCGGCCGTCGACCAACACGGTATCGACATTGGTGGCGCTGCCGCTTTGCACGATTGCGGTCTCGATATTGCCGATCGGCCACATGTTCAGGTCCTTGGTCCGCACCAGAATGATGTCGGCACGCTTGCCTTCGGTGATCGACCCGGTGACGTCGCCCAGGCCCATCGCCTTGGCGCCGTTGATCGTCGCCATCTCGATCACCTCCTGCACGCCGATGGCCTTCGCCTTTTCGCTCGGCGTCCCCGCCCATGGCACGCCAAGGTTCCAGGTGAAGCGCATCATCTCGAACATGTCCGGCGGCGCGATGGATGTGGCGTCGCTGGACAGCGAGAGCGTCAGGCCCGCCTCGCGCATCGCGAACAGTGAGGYGCGTGCATCGCCGGTGCCGCTGAGCCGAAGCTCTGAGTGCGTTGCAAAGGACAGCGGCGTCTTCGTCCGCGCCATCGCCGCCAGGTCGGCCGCGGTGGCGGGAATGTAGTGGGCGATCATGAAATCCGGCCCCAGGTAGCCGCGCCGTTCGTAATCGACGGCATCGACGTTGTTCGGCGCCTCCTGCGGCGCGTGGATCGCGACCGGCAGTCCGATGGCCTTGACGAACTTCATCTCCTCGTGGAAGACCGCGTCGGTGCTCTGCTGCGGGCCGCGCAGGTTCAACCCCAGATGCACCAGGCCCTCGAAGGGCGAACGTTCGCCGAACCACTCGCGCCGCACGCGCGCCAGGTCGTCGTAGCGGTTGACCTCGTCGACGGGCAGTTTGTCGATGTGGCCATAGGCGTAGCGGGCCCGCAGTAGCGCGTGCCGGTGCGCACGCAATTCGGCATCGGCATGGGCCGGGGAGCGCGTGTTGTGCGACCAGTTGTGCACAGTGGTGGTGCCGCCGTTCGCTAGTTCAGCGCAGCCCAGCAGCACGCTGTTGTAGAAGTCGTCGGGCGTATACAGGACCGAGGTCGCGCTCTTGGCGGGGTAGTACGAGAAGCCGCCATCGCGCGCGGTGAAGCTGCGGCCGATGGCGCTCCACATGTGATAGTGGGAATTGACGAAGCCCGGCATGACGATCATGTCGGTGGCATCGATGATCTCGGCACCGCCCGGTGCGCTCAGGCCTCGCCCGACCTTTTCGATCACGCCGTCGCGGACCCACACGTCGGCGCGCGGCAGCACGCCCTTCGCGCGGTCGACCGTGATGACCGCGCCGTTGCGGATCAGGTAGCTGCCGCGGCGAATGCCGGGCGATCCCGGCGCACGCGTCGTCCGGGCCGACACCGACGCCGAGCCGACGAGCGCCGGGGCACCGGTGGCGGCGACCATCAGAGCGCCGACAAAACGGGTGAAGTCTCTCTTGGTTGTTTTCATGTCTCGACCCAGTGATCCCAGTGGTTGAAATGGAAAGAAGAAACGGGTGCCCGGTCAATACGCCTTGAGAAGGAATGCCCCGGTCATCGCCAGCCCCGTCAACACGACGAAGCCGCGCACGACGTCGGGCTTCAGTCGCCGAGCAGCGGTTCCGCCGACATAGCCGCCGACCGTGGCGCCGAGGGCCATCCACAGGGCGTGCGTCCAGACGATCGCGCCGCTGGCCGCATAGATGGCCACGGCAATCAGCGTCAAGATCGCGGAGACAAAGTTCTTGATGCCGTTCATGCGCCCCATGTCCGTGTGCCCCAGTGCGCCGAGGACGGCGAGCAGCAGGATGCCGAGGCCACCGTTGAAATAGCCGCCATAGACGGCGACCGCGACGACGCCCAGGTCGGCAATCCACCGGCCCCGGGGTCTGGCGGCGGCGGGCTTGCGGCGCACCAGGCCGGGTCCGATGGCGAAGAGCAGCGTCGCGGCCAGCAGCAGCCACGGGACGATGCGGGCGAAGGCATGGTTCGAGGTCGACAGTAGCAGGGCCGCGCCGGCCGCGCCACCGAGCACCGACAGTACGCTCAGACGCTGGAGCGAGGGCGACATCGGGTCCGACAATTTCTTGCGCAGAGCCCAGGCGCCAGCCAGGTAACCCGGCAGCAGCGCGGCGGTCCCGGTGGCGTTGGCCGACACCAGCGGCACCCCGACCATCGCCAGTGCCGGCAGGGTCAGGAAGCTGCCACCGCCCGCCACGGCGTTGAGCGCGCCGGCCAGGGCCGCGGCGCCGCCGAGCAGCGCCCAGTCGAGCAGCATCACGGCTTGCGCGCCGGCAGTGACATGCGATCGGTGCGCAGCAGCGCCGCGAACAGCACCCCGACGGCCGCCAGCAGCGTGATCTGCACCAGCCCGGCCATGCTCCAGCCGAAGCGCGCGGCGATGCCGCCAATGATGAAGCCCGCGAACGCGCCCGCGCCGTACAGCGTGGTGACGAACACGCCCGTGGCGCGGTTGGTGAGCGAGGCCCGCACGGCCTTGATGTGGTAGGCGGCCAGGTTCACGTACAGCACGCCGCTCACCACAAAGCCCCAGGCGAAGGACAGCACCGACTGCACCAGCATGCCGGTCGGCCCCGAGAACAGCAGGAAGCCCAGCAGGCCTGTGCCCACGAAGCTCAGCGACAGCACGAGCTTGGGGTGGAAACGGTCGCCGAGCCAGCCGCCGAAGATGGACGCGAACACGCCGAAGCCGAAGATGCTCATGACGCGGCCGGTGTCCGCGGGCGTGTAGTGCAGATGCTCGCGCAGGAAGGTCGGGTACATGCCGAGGTAGCCGTAGATGCAGAGCCCGCCGATGACGCTCATCCCGGTCAACAGGACCGTGTTGCGGTTCCACAGGCTCGTGGCGCCGCGCTGGTCGTTGCGCGCATCAGCGGCCGACACGTTCTCGGTCATGCGCTTGCTCACGGTGAGCGCAATCACCGCCATGGCCGCAAAGCCCGTGACGCCGAACACCAAGAGCGGCAGGCGCCAGTCGCGCTCGGCGCCGATCAGGTGGCCGCCGAGCAGCGGCCCCACGATGGCCCCGATACCGAAGGAGAAGTTGATCGCCCCCACGGCGGTCGCCCGGAAGCGCGCGAAGTAGCTCGCGGCGATCGCGATCACCACCGTCAGCTGCATTGCCTCGCCGACGCCGGTGGCGGCCCGGTAGAGGATCATGTCGGCGAAGCCGTGCGAGTAGGCGGTCAGCAGCGTGCCGAGCGAGAAGATCGCGATGCCGATCTGCAGCACCGTCTTGCGCGACAGCCGCGCCAGCAGGTAGCCGGTCGGCACGCCGGCCACGGCCATGCCCAGCGTGAAGATGGTCGACAGCAGGCCGGTGTCGGCCAGGCCGAAGCCAAACTCCTTGCGCACGTCCGCGGCGATGAGCGGAAAGATCTGCCGGTCCATCGCGTTGAGCGCGTACGAGGCGAGCAGCACCAGGAACATGCCGATCTCCAGCGCGGTGATGGGCGCCTCGCGGCGCGCATCGCCGGCCGGGAAAATGACCGAGGTTGAGGAATGCACGTGTCGTCTCCTTCTCGTCGAGCGAGAAATCTATCTGTTTTTCGTTTTTCTGGAATCGCCGGCGGTGCGCCGGCGGGGATTCACGCCGGGGTGCGTGCGGCGCCGTACCAGTCGAGGATCTGCTCGCCGGTGAAGAAGGCCACGTCGTCGCGTGCCTGGATGTGCGCCAGCGCCTCGCGGAAGTAGCGCAGGCGGTGCGGCGCGCCCATGATGTACGGGTGCACCACCAGCGCCATCACGCGGGCCGAGTCCTTCGCGTCGGCATACAACTGCTCGAACTGGTCGATGGCGCGGTCGCGGTACTCGCTGGCCTTATGGTGCTGGATCAACATCATCGCCACGTCGTTGCACTCCTGCGTGTAGGGCACGTTCACGATCGATCCGCCGTTGCGCGTCTTGAGCTGCACCGGCTGGTCGTCGAGCACCCAGTCGCACACGTACTCGTAGCCCTGCTCGGCCAGGATGTCGGGCGTGTGCCAGGTCTCGGTGAGGCCCGGGCCGAGCCAGCCGCGCGGGCGCTTGCCGGTGTAGGCTCGGATGGCCTCGGTGGTCTTGGCGATGTCCTCGACCTCGTCCGGCACTTTCTGCATGTTGCGCTGTCCGAAGCCGTGGCCGATGAACTCCCACTGGCGTTCCTTCGCCGCCTTGGCGATGGGCTCGTAGGCCGCGATGGCCGAACCGTTGATGGCGAGCGTGGCGCCGATCCCGAGTTCGTCGATCACCTCCAGCATGCGCCAGAAGCCAACGCGGTTGCCGTATTCGTGCCAGGCCCAGTTCGGGATGTCGGGCATCGGCGAGCCGCCGGCCGGCGGCGTGAGCACGGTGCGGGGCATGGTCTCGTCGATGTTCCATTCCTCGACGTTGACGATGACCCAGACGGCCAGGCGCTTGCCGTCCGGCAGCTTGAGCGCGGGGCGTTCGGAGATGGCCGAGTACGAGATGCGTTCGAGTGGTTTCATGGTTTCTCCTGCTTTCGATGCGATGGCGGGCTCAGACGATTTCGACCTGCAAGGGGTCGAGTCCTTCGATGCGGCCGGTGAGTCGGTCGCCGCGCTGCACCGGGCCCACGCCCTCAGGGGTTCCGGTGAAGATCAGGTCGCCGGGCAGCAGACGATACTGCTTCGACAGCTCGCTGACGATCTCGTGCACGTTCCAGATCATCTTCTCGAGCACCGAATTCTGTTGCACGGTGCCGTTCACCGCGAGGCTCATCGCCCCCGAACGGATGTGGCCCACCTGCGCCACGGGATGGATGGGGCCGCAAGGCGCCGAATGGTCGAACGACTTGCCTTGTTCCCACGGCAGGCCGCGCTTGTTGCACTCGCGCTGGCGGTCGCGGCGGGTCATGTCGAGCCCGGCGGCATAGCCGAAGACGTGGTCCAGGGCCGCGTCGGGCGACACGTCCACCGC
>NZ_JBFUCI010000433.1:0-5259 GCF_056405335.1 Variovorax sp. P1_H12_2 | reverse complement strand
CTCTCGGTGCTGATCCAGGGCGAGACCGGCGTCGGCAAGGAGCTGGTGGCCGAGGCGATCCATGCCGGCTCTGCGCGCGCGGCGCGCCCCATGGTCAGCCTCAACTGCGCGGCCCTGCCCGAGACACTGGTCGAGAGCGAGCTGTTCGGCCATGTGAAAGGCGCCTTCACCGGGGCTTCCGGCGACCGGCCGGGCAAGTTCGAACTGGCCGATGGCGGCACGCTGTTCCTGGACGAGGTCGGCGAGCTCTCGATGCCGGTGCAGGCCAAGCTGCTGCGCGTGCTGCAGAGCGGCCAGCTGCAGCGGCTGGGCTCCGACCGCGAGCACCGCGTCGACGTGCGCCTGATCGCGGCCAGCAACCGCGACCTGGCCGAGGAGGTGAAGGCCGGGCGGCTGCGGGCCGACTTCTTTCACCGCCTGAGCGCCTATCCGCTGCGGGTGCCGCCCTTGCGCGAGCGCGGGCGCGACGTGCTGCTGCTCAGCGGCTTCTTCCTCGAGGAGAACCGGTCCCGGCTCGGCTTCGGCGCCGCGAGGCTGGACGCCAGCGCGCAGGCGGCGCTGCTGGCCTATGGCTGGCCGGGCAATGTGCGCGAACTCGAGCACCTGCTCGGGCGCAGCGTGCTGAAGGCGCGGGCACGCCATCCGCAGCGGCCGCGGGTCCTGAGCCTGACGGCGGAGGACCTCGATCTGGCGGCGGCGCCGCAAGCACCTGCGCCCACGGCAGCGCCCGAGGCCCAGGACGTCGCGCCGGCCGCCGGGCGCCGTCGGCTGCGCGAAGGCGAGCACCTGAGCGACGCGGTCGACCGGCTCAAGAGCGAACTGGTGCAATCGGCGCTGGCCGACAGCGGCGCCAACTGGAGCGCGGCCGCGAAGTCGCTCGGGATCGACCGCGGCAACCTGGTGCGGCTCGCGAAGCGGCTCGGCGTCGCCGCCCCTCAGGCGCCCGGCACGGCGGACTGAACTGCCTCGCGCAGCAGCTTGGCCAGCCGGGCTACCGGCTCTCTGGCTGCCGGCGGTGCCGCTTCAGGCCAGCACGCGCAGGCGCGCGGGGCCCGCTTCGGTATGGCCGATCGCCGCCGCGGCGCCGAAGCCCTCGTCGCGGAAGATCTTCAGCACCGCGTCGACCGCCTCGGGCGCACAGCTCACGAGCAGGCCGCCGGAGGTCTGCGGGTCGCTCACCAGCGCCTGCGCGGTGGCCGGCAAGCCGGCCGCGAGTTCGACCTCGGCGCCGTAGCCGCTCCAGTTGCGGCCCGAGGCGCCGGTGACGAAGCCGTTGGCGGCCAGCGCTTCCACGCCGTCGAGCAGCGGCACCTTCGACCACTCGACCACGGCCGTCAAGCCGGCGCCGCGCGCGAGCTCCAGCGTGTGGCCGGCCAGCCCGAATCCGGTGACGTCGGTCAGCGCGTGCACGCCGGGCAGCGCCGCCAGCGCGATGCCGGGCGTATTGAGCCGGGTCGTCGTGTCGATCAGCTGCCGGTAGCCGGCGTCCGGGAGCTGTTCCTTCTTGAGCGCCGCCGACAGCACGCCGACGCCCAGCGGCTTGCCGAGCACCAGCACGTCGCCGGCGCGCGCGTCGGCATTGCGCTTGACGTGGGCCGGGTTGACCAGGCCCATGGCCACCAGGCCGTAGATCGGCTCGACCGAGTCGATGGTGTGGCCGCCGGCGATCGGAATGCCGGCCGCGCGGCACACGTCCTGGCCGCCGCGCACGATCTCGCCGATGGCTTCGAGCGGCAGCTGGTTGATCGGCATCGCGACCAGCGCCAGCGCCATGATGGGCCTGCCGCCCATGGCGTAGACGTCGCTGATCGCATTGGTGGCGGCGATGCGGCCGAATTCGTAGGGATCGTCGACGATCGGCATGAAGAAATCGGTGGTCGCGATCAGGGCCTGGGTGTCGTTGAGCCGGTAGACCGCGGCGTCGTCGGCGGTCTCGATGCCCACCATCAGCTCCGGCGGCATCAGGCCGCCGGCGCCGCTCTTGAGGATCTCCGAAAGCACGCCGGGCGCGATCTTGCAGCCGCAGCCGCCGCCGTGCGAGAAGCTCGTGAGGCGCAGCGGGGCCAGCGGGTTGACGGGGGAGGGGGGGCGGATGTCGGTCATGGTGTCGGACGGATCGGTGGGAGGCCCATTATCGAAGCGGTCCGCGTCCGCGTCTTTCTACAATTGAGGGCTGTAGCCTTTCTTTTCCGAGGCGCCTGCTTCGTATACCCCCATGAAAACACTTCCCCGCCTCGCCCTCGTGCTGGCCCTGTCCGCTTTCGCCGTGGGCGCCCTGGCCCAGGGCAAGGTGCTGCGCGTCTCCGCCATCCCCGACGAGGCGCCGACCGAATTGCAGCGCAAGTTCAAGCCGCTGGGCGATTACCTGCAGAAGGAGACCGGCCTGGAGGTGCAGTTCACCCCTGTCACCGACTATGCGGCGGTGGTCGAAGGGCTGGCGACGAACAAGCTCGACCTCGCCTGGCTCGGCGGCTTTACCTTCGTGCAGGCCCGCATCCGCACCAACGGCGGGGCGGTGCCGATCGTGCAGCGCGCCGAGGACAAGGTCTTCACCAGCAAGTTCATCGTTCCGACCGACAGCAGCGCCAAGACCCTGGCCGATCTCAAGGGCAAGACCTTCGCCTTCGGCGCGCCGTCGTCCACCTCCGGCAGCCTGATGCCGCGCTACTTCCTGTTGCAGGCCGGCATCGATCCCGAGAAGGATTTCAAGACCGTAGCCTATTCCGGCGCGCACGACGCGACCGTGGCCTTCGTGGCCGCGTCGCGGGCCGAAGCCGGCGTGCTCAACGCCTCGGTCTGGGACAAGCTGGTCGAGAACAAGAACCCGAATGCGGCCAAGGTGCGCGTGCTGGCGACCACGCCGACTTACTACGACTACAACTGGACGGTGCGCCCGGGCCTCGATCCGGCCGTGACGAAGAAGCTGACCGAGGCCTTCCTGAAGCTCGACCCGGCGAACCCGGCCCACAAGGAGATCATGGATCTGCAGCGGGCCAGCAAGTTCATCCCGACCCAGTCGTCCAACTACGACGGCATCGAGGCGGCCGCCAAGTCGGCGGGCCTGGTCAAGTGATTCGGCTGCGGCCTGCTGCCGGAGCGGCCGCGTGAGCTTCGCTCTCGAAGCGGTCGGCCTGGTGCATCCGAACGGCCACCGCGCGCTGAGGGATGTGTCGCTGGCGGCCGGCGGCGGCGAGCGGCTCGCCATCATCGGCCCCTCGGGCGCCGGCAAGACCACGCTGCTGCGCGTGCTGGGCGCGGCGCTGCGGCCCGGCGAAGGCGCGGTCCGGGTGCTCGGCGATTCGCCCTGGCAACTGCCGGCACCCGCGTTGCGCCGGCTGCGCGCGCGCATCGGGACCGTGCACCAGAGCCCGCCGATCGCGCCGCGGCTGCGCGTCGTGACCGCGGTGCTCGCGGGGCGGCTCGGCCAGTGGTCCACGCTGCGCGCGCTCGGCTCGCTGTGGCGTCCGTCCGACCTGCAGGGGGCGCACGAAGCGCTGTCGCGGCTGGCGCTCGAAGACCGGCTCTTCGAGCGCTGCGACCGCCTGTCGGGCGGCCAGCTGCAGCGCGTCGGCATCGCCCGCGYGCTGTACCAGCGCCCGGCGCTGCTGCTGGCCGACGAGCCGGTGTCGGCGCTCGACCCGACGCTGGCCGACGCCGCGCTGCAGCAGCTGGTGCTGCAGAGCGAGGCGAGCGGCGCGACCCTGGTGGCGTCGCTGCATGCGGTCGACCTGGCGCTGCGCTGGTTCCCGCGCATCGTCGGCATGCGCGAAGGGCGGGTGCTGTTCGACCGGCCGGTCGGCGAGGTCGACCCGGCGATGCTGCAGGCGCTCTACGCATGACGGACGTCCGGACGCTGCGCGACCCGGCGGCGCGCCGGCGCCTGGTCGGCGGGCTGGCCGCGCTGGCGATCGCCTGGCCGCTGCTGCAGCTGTCGGAGTTCCATCCCTCGGCCCTGTTCGGTCCCGGACACCTGCAGGTGATCGGCGGATTCCTCGGCGGCTTCCTGCCGCCGGCGACCGCGCCCGACTTCCTGGCGCTGCTCGCCAAGGCCACGCTCGAGACCCTGGCGATGGCCACGGCCGGCACCGCGCTGGCCTTCCTGATCGGCGCGCCGCTAGCGTTCGTGACCACCCGCGCGCTGTCGGTGTCGCGCATCGGCCCGGGGCCGGGCCGCGTTCGCGGCGCCGCGCTGCGGCAATTCGCTCGTTCGGTGCTGATGGTGCTGCGCGCGATCCCCGAGATCGTCTGGGCGCTGATCTTCGTGCGCGCCCTGGGCCTCGGTCCCGGGGCCGGCGTGCTGGCGCTCGCGATCACCTACGGCGGCATGCTCGGCAAGGTGTATGCCGAGGTGCTCGAGTCGACCGACACGGCGCCGGCGCGGGCCCTGCTCGAAAGCGGCAGCGGACGGCTGTCGACCCTGTTCTACGCGCTGCTGCCGAACTGCGCCCAGGAGCTGACCTCCTRCACCGTGTACCGCTGGGAATGCGCGGTGCGGGCCTCGGTGGTGATGGGCTTCGTGGGCGCCGGCGGCCTCGGCCAGCTGATGGACCAGTCGATGAAGATGCTCAACGGCGGCGAGGCCAGCAGCATCCTGGGGGTGTTCCTGGTGCTGGTGCTGCTCGCGGATGCGCTCAGCAACGCGTTGCGAAGGCTGCTGGCATGAGTGTTGATTTTCCGGCTTCGCCGCCGCGCTGCCTTCGCTGCTGGGTGGTGACGGGCCTGGTGCTGGCCGCGGTGGTCGCGAGCTTCGTCTATCTCGCCGTCGACTACGGCGCGCTGTTGACCGCCGAGTCGCTGTCGCTCATGGTGCGGTTCATCGCCGAGTTCTTCCCGCCCGATGTGTCACCTGCCTTCCTGTCGAAGACCGCGTGGGGCGCGCTGCAGACGCTCGCGGTGTCGGCGCTCGGAACGCTGCTGGCGGCGGCGGCCGGCGCGCTGCTCGCGCTGCCGGCCTCGGGCCGGGCGGGCTTCGCCTTGCGGCAGCTGTGCCGCTTCGCGCTCAACTTCCTGCGCAGCGTGCCCGAGCTGGTGTGGGCCGCCCTGATGGTGCTGGCGGCCGGTATCGGCCCCTTTGCCGGCGCCCTGGCGCTGGCCCTGCACACCACCGGCGTGCTGGGCCGCCTGTTCGCCGAGAGCCTGGAGAATGCGCCGCGCGAGCCCGAGCAGGCGCTGGCGCTGAGCGGCGCCGGTGCGGCCGCCGCCTTCAGCTACGGCAGCCTGCCGCTGGTGCTGCCGCAGTGGGTGGCCTATACGCTGTAT
>NZ_JBFUCI010000432.1:0-5264 GCF_056405335.1 Variovorax sp. P1_H12_2 | reverse complement strand
CGGCCACACAGGCCTGCAGCCCCTTGGCCCGTGCGAACCCAGGCATTTCGAGTTGCGAATCGGACCGGGACGTGCCGCTTGCCGTCGACTTGCCGACGCCCGTTGCCAGCTCCGATGCCACGGCCCAAAGGCCTTTCGACGCATTCCAGATGATCCTGAAAACGCAGTTCATAGTGTTCTTTCCGAGGTTGCAAACGCCCCGCCGAAGCAGGAATTGAGTACTTTCGAATTTAGGACGAAGGTACTAGTTACCTAAGGAAGGAGTTCACACAAACGGTTACGAAACTGCGCGAACGCTATGGTTTGAATAGCGGCCAAGGCCCATCCCACGAGCCTTCGTGAGATTTTTCACATTGCGGAGGGGGTTGAGCGCGCCCTTCGGCCCAGGCGCGCGCCGCCCACTGAAGCTCAGCTCAGGTGGGGGCCCGGGAGGTGGTCATGAGTGATCGCTCCCGGCGTCGGCAAGTGGGAAGTCCAGGGCTCGCTCGTAGCGCTGCGCTACCAGGGCCAGGATGGAAAGACCTGGCGACCGGCGGGGACGGCGATCTGCCGCTGATCGGCGTGCAGCGCCGTGCCGTCGGTCAGGCCGAGACCGCGAACACCTCGTCGGTCGTCACCTCGAAGCGCTCCAGCGTGTTGACGCCGAACACCATCGTGATCGGCACATCGGCCGCATCGCGGCCGCGCGCGATCACGACGCGGCCGATGCGCGGGATGTTGTGCCGGGCGTCGAAGGTGTGCCACCGCTCGCCGAGGTAGACCTCGAACCAGGCGCTGAAATCCATCGGATAGGGCACCGGGGCGATGCCGATGTCGCCCAGGTAGCCGGTCACGTAGCGGGCCGGGATGTTCATGCAGCGGCACAGCGTGATCGCCAGGTGCGTGAAGTCGCGGCAGACGCCGACGCGCTCCCGGTAGGCCTCCAGCGCGGTGCGGGTGGCGCGAGCGCACTGGTAGTCGAAGCGCAGGTGCTGGTGCACGAAGTCGCAGATGGCCTGAACGCGATCCCAGCCGGGGGGAACACCGCCGAACCGGCTCCAGGCGAACTGCAGCAGTTCGCTGTCGACCTCGCAGTAGCGGCTCGGCAGCAGGAACTGCAACGTGCCCACCGGCAGGTCGGCCGGTGCGTGCTCCATCGCGCCGTGGGCGACCGGGTCGGGCAAGCCCGGATCGAACACCACCGCCTCGTTGCGCAGTCTCACCCGGCTCACGCCCAGGGGCACCGCCACGCGGGCGCAGTGGTTGCCGAAGCTGTCGGTGTGGTGGTCGGTGCGCAGCGGCGGGCTGATCGTGAGGTTCTCCGGGCCCTGGAGGTCGCCCGCGCGCGAAGGGTGCAGCGCCAGCATGTAGATCAGCGCGGTCGGCGCCGTGACCCCGAGTTCGATGTCGAAACCGATTTTGATGAGCATGGGGCTGGCCTTGGAGGAGGGGGGGAATGCAGGCAAAGCATGCTTGATGCCACCGCCCGCGTGCGTCCCATCCTATCGAAGCGGCTGGCGCTGCGGCGTGGGCGAGCGCGCGAGGCGGCGTAGGCGCTTGCGGAACACCCGTCGGCGTGGTCCTACCGTGCATGGCTCGGTGCGCCGACAGCGGCCAGCGCGCGGCCACTACGGCCCGCGGCACGGCGCCGGCCTAAGCTCTTCAGGCGTCGGCGACAGGCTCCGGCGAGATCCTGCGAGCGGCGCTGCGGCTGCGCCGTCTTGTCTTTCTTCGCCTTTCAATTTGATCCAAGGGAATCCAGATGACGCAACCGATCAAGGCGGCCGCGGGCCGTCGCCCCAGGCCGGGTGACGGCAGTGACGGCAGCCACGCCAAGGAGGCGCAACTGGCCGCCTTCACGACCGACATCGAGGCCCGGCTGACCACCAACCAGGGCCTGCAGATCCCCGACAACCACAACTCGCTGAAGGCGGGCGCGCGCGGGCCGACCCTGCTCGAGGATTTCATCCTGCGCGAGAAGATCACGCATTTCGACCACGAACGCATCCCGGAGCGGGTGGTGCATGCCAGAGGGTCGGCCGCGCACGGCTTTTTCGAGGTCTACAAGTCGATGTCGCAATTCACCTCGGCCGAGTTCCTGCAGGACCCGGCGGTGAAGACGCCGGTTTTCGTGCGCTTCTCGACCGTGGCGGGCTCGCGGGGATCGGCCGATACGGTGCGCGACGTGCGCGGCTTCGCGGTCAAGTTCTATACGCCGCAGGGCAACTACGACCTGGTGGGCAACAACATCCCTGTGTTCTTCATCCAGGACGCGATGAAGTTCCCTGACTTGATCCACGCCGTCAAGCCCGAACCTCACAACGAAATGCCGCAGGCGGCGAGCGCGCACGACACCTTCTGGGATTTCGCTTCGCTGATGCCCGAGACCACCCACATGCTGATGTGGGCCATGTCGGACCGGGCGATCCCGCGCAGCCTGCGGATGATGGAGGGCTTCGGAGTCCACACCTTCCGCTTCGTCAATTCGCGCGGCGAGAGCCACTTCGTCAAGTTCCACTGGAAGCCGAGGCTCGGCGTCCACGGCCTGGCCTGGGACGAGGCGCAGAAGATCGCCGGCCAGGACGCCGACTTCCATCGTCGCGACCTGTGGGAGGCGATCGAGAACGGCGACTTCCCCGAATGGGAGCTCGGCGTGCAGATGGTTCCGCAGGACAAGGAGCACGCCTTCGGCTTCGACCTGCTGGACCCGACCAAGCTGATCCCCGAGGAGATGGTGCCGGTGCAGCGCATCGGCCGCATGGTGCTCAACCGCAACCCCGACAACTTTTTCGCCGAGACCGAGCAGGTGGCCTTCCACCCGGGCCACGTGGTGCCGGGCATCGACTTCTCGAACGACCCGCTGCTGCAGGGGCGGCTGTTCTCCTACACCGACACGCAGATCTCGCGGCTGGGCGGCGCCAACTTCCACGAGTTGCCGATCAACAAGGGGACCTGCCCCTTCCACAACTTCCAGCGCGACGGCATGCACCGCCAGACCATCGCACGGGGCCAGGTCGCCTACGAGCCGAACTCGCTGGGCGATGGCAAGGAGTTCCGGGTCGACGGCGGCAGCACCGGCTTCCAGTCCTTCCCGGAAGAGACCGAGCCGCCCAAGCTGCGGCGGCGCAGCCCGTCGTTCGACGATCATTTCACGCAGGCGCGGCTGTTCTTCAACAGCCAGAGCGCGGCCGAAAAGGAGCACCTCATCGCCGCCTTCCGCTTCGAGCTGTCGAAGGTCGAGGTGCCGGCAGTGCGCCAGCGCATGGTCGACAACCTGGCGCACGTGGACGAGAAGCTCGCGCGGCGCGTGGCCGAGGTGCTGGGCATCCATGCACCCGATGCGAAAGCGGCGGCAGGCCGCGCGGGATTCCGCGACCACCGTTTCACGCTTCCGATCGACGAATCGCCAGCGCTCAGCATGGCCGGCTCCGGCGACGGCTCGGTCAGGACGCGCAAGGTCGCGATCCTGGTCGCCGACGGCATCGACTCGGCTTCGCTGAAGGCGATCCGCGAGCCCATCGAGCAGGCCGGCGCGCGCTGTCGGGTGGTCGGCCCGCGGCTCGGCACCATCGCCAGCGCCTCCAAGCGCCAGATCGAGGTCGACGCCACCTTCGTCAACACGTCCTCGGTGATGTTCGACGCGGTGCTGGTGCCCGCGGGTGCCCAGGGCGCCAAGACCCTGGCTGAGAACGGGGACGCGGTGCACTTCGTGCTCGAGGCCTACAAGCACTGCAAGGCGATCTGCGCCGTGGGGGAGGGCGTGCAGCTGCTGGCCACGCTCGGCGTGGGTTCCGACCCCAAGGCGGCGCCGGCCGGCGTGGTGGTGGCGTCGACGCCGGTCACCAATCTCGGCGACACGACCGCGGCGGCGCGGATCGCGCAGGACTTCGTTGCCGCGATCGCGAAGCACCGGCACTGGGGCCGGACCCATGTGGACGGCGTGCCGGCCTGAATCCTGAGTGCGGAGCGAGGGGGCTCCGAAACCTACTGGGTCGATGCCAACACGCCGTGAGCGCGGGTCGATGGGCCGGCTGTCGCAACGTCATTCCGCGCGAGGCGTGTTCAGTGTTGACGCAAATGGTTACCAATAAGGCATGGCATGGCCGCTTTCGCGCCGTGCCGGTTCCCGGTGCATCACGGGGGCTGTCACCGCCAGCCTACAAGTTGAGCAATCAAGGAATGCTCTGGATTTCATTCTTTCGGCGCGTCGATAGCAGGGCCCTCAACTTGGCCGGCGCGACCGGCTTGGTGAGCAGCATCACGCCGCCCTGGCGCAGGCGCTGCAGCGCCTCGGGCCCGGTGGCGCCGGACACCAGCACGGGCAGCGCATCGGGCTGCAGCCGGCGCGTCGCCTCGATCACCTCCATGCCGTCTTCGTCGCGCGCCAGTTGCAGGTCGCACAGCACAACGTCGAAATGCGCGCCGTCCGCCCCGAGCTGCGCAAGGGCTTCGGCGTGCGTGGATGCGCAGTCGACCGGGCAGCCCCATTGCGTGAGCAGGGTGCGGCTGCCGTCGAGGATCGCCGGGTCGTCGTCCACCACCAGGCAGTGCAGGCCGGCCAATGGCGCCGATGCCTGCGGTTCCGGTGCCCGCGGCATCACTTCTCGCGGGCTGGCAAGCGGCAGCTCGAGCGCGAAGGTGCTGCCGGCCTGCAGCGCCGAGCGGACCGAGATGCGGGTGCCGAGCAGCGCAGCGATCCGCGAGCAGATCGAGAGGCCCAGACCGAAGCCCTGGCGGCGGTCGCGCTCGGTGTTGGCGACCTGGTAGAACTCCTCGAAGATGCGTCCCTGATGGATCGGCGCGATGCCGACACCGTTGTCGCGCACCTCGATGCGCACCGCGTCGCCGCGGCGGCGCGCCACCACCAGCACCGTGCCCTCGCGCGGTGTGTGGCGCACGGCGTTGCTGACCAAGTTGCCGACGATGCGCAGCAGCAGCGCGGCATCGCTTCGCACCGCCAGGCCGTGGTCGCGCCACAGCAGCCGCACCTGGGCCGCGGCCGCCGGTGCGGCGTGCTGCGCTTCGAGCTGGTCGAACAGCGTCGCCAGCGACACGCCGCCGATCGCGGGCGTCAGGACTTGGGCGTCGAGCCGCGAGATTTCGAGCAGGTCGTCGAGCAGCACGCCCATGAATCCGGTCGCTTCCTGCAGGCGCAAGACCGCGGGCCGCTGCACGCGCGAGGCGGTCGGCAGGAGGCCGTCGATGAACAGCCCCATCGCATGCAGCGGCTGGCGCAAATCGTGGCTCGCGGCGGCCAGGAAGCGCGCGCGGGAGAGCGCGGCCTG
>NZ_JBFUCI010000431.1:0-5299 GCF_056405335.1 Variovorax sp. P1_H12_2 | reverse complement strand
CGCGGCGCTGGTGCCGGCGGCGGCGCTGCTGGTGGTCGCGGCTGCGGCGGCCACCTCGCGCACGGGCCTGTTGCAGCTCCTGCTGATCGTCGGCGGGGCTGCTTTCCTGGCTTGGCGGGAGCGTCGCGAGCCAGTCGGCCTCCATCGCTTGCCGCATCCCTGGCTGCTTATGGCCGCAGTACCTGCTTACTTCGTTGCCGCCTGGCTGCTTCCCCAACTCGCCAGCCCGGGTGTCGAGGGCATGATCACCCGCCTGCGCGACGGCGCCCCGGCGGCCCACAGCCGGCTCCTGCTGTGGCACAACGTCCTCGACCTGATCGCCCAGCGTCCCTGGGCCGGCTGGGGCTGGGGCGAGCTGAAGTTCGCGCACTACAGCACGCTCTACGCCGGCCCGCGCTTCGTCGAGATCCTCGACAACGCGCACAACCTTCCCTTGCATCTGGCGGTCGAACTCGGCATTCCGGCGGCGCTGCTGATCTGCGGCGGCTTCGGCTGGCTGGTGCTGGCCGCCCGTCCGTGGCGCGAAAGGGATCCGGCTCGGCTCCTGGCCTGGGCCCTGCTCGGCGCGATCGTGCTGCACAGCCTGCTCGAATACCCGCTCTGGTACGGCCCGTTCCAGCTGGTCTTCGGGCTGTGCCTCGGCTTCTTGTGGCCGGCGGCGCCGATGGGGGCTCGCGCCGCCCGGGCTCGCTGGCAGACGGCGCCCGCTCTGGCGATGGCCGCCGTGCTCGCCCTGATGGCGAGCGTCGGCTACGCCGCCTGGGACTACACCCGCATCAGCCAGGTTTTCCTGGAGCGCGACCGGCGGCTGCCGGCCTACCGCGACCACCCGCTCGAGGTGGCGCAGGGCTCCTGGCTGTTCAAGGCGCCGGTCGCCTTCGCCAGGCTGACCCTGACGCCGGTCACCCGCGCCAACGCCGCCGAGGTGCACGCGCTCGCGCAGCGCGTGCTGCACTTTTCCCCCGAACCGGCCGTGATCGTCAAGCTGATCGAGAGCGCGATGCTGCTGGGCGACGACGAAGAGGCCTATGCGCAGGCCGCCCGATTCAGGGCCGCCTTTCCGGCCGAGTACGCCCGCTGGGTCGGCGGCCAGCCGATGGAAGAGGATCCGGCCGGGTAGGTCCGGATGCGTGCGCCGTCCGCAGTTCTGCAAGGAGTTGTTTCGAGCTACATTCCGTTGGGCCAACGGATCCCACCTCACGCAGGCAGACCATGACTCACTACAGCTTTGTCCATCTCGAGTTTGGAAGTGCGCGCAGGGAGCCTTCCGTCGAGCTGCTCGCCCGGTTTCGCGAGGCGTTCGCGAAGCCCGGAGACCGGGTCACACTGGTCGTCGTCGACAACGCCCGGACGGACGGCGAGGAGACCTACGCCGGGTTCGGCTTCGAGGCCCGGGTCATCCCGGGAGACAACTCGAATCGCGAATTCTCCGGCTGGKATACAGGGGTGGCCGCGGTCCTGTCACGCAGCGACGAACCCGACGTCTGGATCTTCACGAACGACACGGTGGCCCGTCACCAGGGCTGGAGTCCCCAGCGAGCGGCTCGATTCGGCCAGGAGATCGAGAAGCTCAGCGTCCACGCCGGCCCCTGGATCCTCGGGGAGATCCACGACCACGTGCGCTCCGTCAAGACGCCGCTGGGGCCGCAGCTCGAGTACATCGTCACCTATGGCTTTGCGATGAACAACACGCTGCGCAAGGGGCTGGTGACCCTCTCCCCGGGCAACGAATTCCTGGATTCGCTCGTGCATGACGGCTACGAGCCGGCCCACAAGCTGTTCCGGGATCACGTCGATCCCGGGTACGCCCAAAACCGCCTGGTCTTCATGGTTGCGGATCCGGACGCGATGGCCGAGACGAAGCGGAAGTTCAAATGGAGCGGCGGCTGGTACAAGGCCAGCCCGCTGACCGCGGAAACATTCGAGGACATGCGCATGAAAGCGCGCTGCGTTCTCTCCGAGACGCTGCTCAGCGTGCGCGCGCGACAACTGGGCGCGGACATCCGGTCGCCCTACGACGCCCGCAATGGGCGCGATCGCGTCCGCAAGACCGTGCAATTCTTCGCGGACAAGCTCTGGGAGCGTCGTTTCAAGCGCAGACTGAAAAAATCTGCCGACCGGACCTGACCAAGCCCACGTTGGAGCGGTCCGGCCGTGGGGCCTAGCCCGCCACCCAGCTCCCCGACTTCCCCCCGTGCTTCTCCAGCAGGTGCACGTCGGTGATGCGCATCCCGCGATCCACCGCCTTGCACATGTCGTAGATGGTCAGGAGCGCCACCTGGACGGCGGTCAGGGCCTCCATCTCGACGCCGGTGGGGCCGACCGTTTCGACCGTCGCGGTGCAGGTCACCTGCGGCGGGGTGCCGTCGACCAGCGCGAAGGCCAGCGCCACGCGGGTGAGCGCCAGCGGATGGCACAGGGGAATCAGGTCGCTGGTCTTCTTGGCGGCCTGGATGCCGGCGATGCGCGCGACGCCGAGCACATCGCCCTTCTTGGCGCTGCCCGACTCGATCAGGGCCAGGGTCGAGGCCAGCATCTCGATGCGGCCGGTCGCCACGGCCACGCGATGGGTCGCGGGCTTGGCCGCCACGTCGACCATGTGCGCCTGGCCCTGGGCATCGAAATGTGTAAGAGAGCTCATCTGTGAACGTTCTGCGGAGTGAAGCATCATACGGGGCCGAGCCAATGGACGAGGAATGCCGCGCTTGACTCCCTTTCACCACTCCATCCTCTCGCGACCGCCGGTTGCCCGCCTGCTGCGCGGCCTGTGCGCCGGGCTGCTGATCGCCGCCCAGATCGCACTGCCCTTGCGCGCGCTGGCCCAGCAGCTGCCCGGCATGGGCGACGGCGGCGAGATGACCGCCAGCGCCGAGCGCCACCTGGGCGACCAGATCGCCCGCGAGCTCTACCGCGACCCGGACTTCATCGACGACCCGGTGCTGGTCGAGTACGTGCAGGACATCTGGCAGCGCCTGCTCGCCGCGGCGCGGCTGCGCGGCGAACTCACGCCCGAGCTCGACGAGCGCTTCGCCTGGGCCATCCTGCTGGGCCGCGACCGCAACATCAACGCCTTCGCCCTGCCCGGGGGCTATCTCGGGCTCAACCTGGGGCTGATCGCGGTGGTCGGCAGCCGGGATGAGCTCGCCACCGTGCTAGGGCACGAGTTGTCCCACGTCACGCAGCGCCACATCGCGCGCATCATGACCAAGCAGAGCCAGCAGATGCCGATGATGCTCGCCGGCCTGATCCTGGGCGTGATCGCCGCCAGCAAGAGCCGAAGCGCCGATGCCGGCCAGGCGATGATCATGGGCAGCCAGGCGATGTTCATGCAGAACCAGCTCAATTTCTCGCGCGACATGGAGCGCGAGGCCGACCGTGTCGGCTTCGGCGTGATGACGCAGGCCGGCTTCGCGCCGCAGGGTGCGGCCTCGATGTTCGAGAAGCTCCAGTACGCCTCGCGGCTCAACGACAACGGCTCCTACCCCTATCTGCGCAGCCACCCGCTCAACAGCGAGCGGATCGCCGACATGCAGGGCCGCATCCAGGCCAAGCCCGGCGCCACCGCACCGCTGCCGCTGGTGATGGACCACGCCATGATTGCCGCCCGCGCCCGGGTGCTCACCCGCCCCGGGGTCGACGTGCTGCGGCTGTGGGCCGATTCGGCGGGCACCGGAGAGTTCGCGCGCAGCTCGCCGGCGCAGCAGGCCGGCATCCTCTATGCGGCGGTGCTCTCGGCCAGCGAGCTGCGCGACTTCAAGGCGGCCCGTGCGCTGGCCCAGCAGTTGGTCGCCCGCACGGCCGGCGACGCGCCGTCGGCCCGGCTGGCGCGGTTGCTCTCGGCCGAGATCGAGCTCGCGGCCGGTGCGGCGCCTGCGGCCGCGGCCTTGCTGAATCCCAAGGCCAAGGAGCGGCCTGAAATGATGCTGGCGGCCCAGGCCGCGGTCGCCACGCGCAATCCGGCACCGATGATTCCGGCGCTGCGCGACTGGGTCGCCACCCACCCGCGCGACGCCAGCGCCTGGCGCATGCTCGCCAACCTGTATGGCGCGAACAACGAGACGGTCAGCGCGGTGCGCGCCGATGCCGAGGCCAACGTCGCCTCGCTCGACTACGCGGCGGCGCGCGACCGCTTCAAGGCGGCGCAGGACCTGATCCGCAAGAGCGCGCAGGGCCAGCCGGGCGCCGGTCCGGTCGACCACTACGAGGCGTCGATCATCGACACCCGCGCCCGCGCCATCGACGCGATCCTGAGGGAGCAGGCCGCCGAGGCGAAGCTCAGGTAGGAAGCCGCCGGGGCGCGCGCGTCAGCGCTGCTTCTCGAACAGCCCGCCGAGCGCGGACTCGATCAGCACGCCGAGCAGCGAATAGATCAGCGAGCCGAGCAGCGCCGCGAAGAAGCTGTTGACGTGAAAGCCCGACAGCAGCCCCGAGGCGGCCCAGAAGAGCAGGGCGTTGATCACGAACAGGAACAGGCCCAGCGTGACGATCGTGACCGGCAGGGTGAGCACCACCAGCACCGGCCGCACGAACATGTTGAGCAGCCCGATCACGGCCGCGGCCAGCAGCGCCGAGGTGTAGGTGGTGACCTGGACGCCGCTGTAGAGATAGGCGACCGCGAGCAGCGCCAGCGCGCTGAGCAGCCATTTGATGAGGAGTCGCATCCGGCGTGGGCCCGACGGGCTATTCGGACAGCTCGTTGGCCAGCACCAGCAGCGCGCCCATGCCCAGCACCGCGCCCGGCAACGCCCAGCCGGACTGGCCCGCCGGCGTCTGGTCGGGTGCCACGGGTTCGAGATCGACGCCGAGCTTCGGCCGGCGGGCATCGATCACCCGTGCGGCACCGTGCTCCAGCTTCAGGCGCTGCGTCAGTTCGGTCAGCGGGCCCTTGGCCAGCACCGGCGTCACCGGCGCATTGCCGCTCGTCAGCACCGGCAGCAACTGCTCCTGCACCTTGGCGAACCACTTGGCGCGCCAGTTCTCGCGCGCACTGTGGCTGACCCATTTGCTGATGCGGTGGGTCATGCGCGGTGCGCAGGCCACCAGCACCCAATGGCGTGCTCCGGCGGCGCCGGCCTCGGCCGGCGCCTTGGCGAGGAACTCGCGGGCATAGCCCGCGTCGTCCACGTACAGAATGACCTTTTCCATGGTTGCTCCTTCTATGCTGGTTGGAGTGGGAGAGACATTGGGCAAGGGAAGTTCAGGCGGCGACCGTGTCGGCCGGCTTCGGGCGGCGCGCGGCGACCCACTTGCCGATCGCCAGCACCAGCAACGCGCCGATGACGCCGGCAGCGTAGCGCAC
>NZ_JBFUCI010000430.1:0-5310 GCF_056405335.1 Variovorax sp. P1_H12_2 | reverse complement strand
ATGCAGGGCGCGGTCGCGCAGCAGATGGAAGCGTTCGAGAAGTTTCCACCGCGCCAGAAGCCGGCCGCGTTCAACCTGGACGAACTCATGCGGAAATTGCAGGAATCCTCCAGCGCCGCGCATTGAGGGACGCCCGGCCAAAGACCTTTCTGCGGGTAGTCTGATGCGGGCCGCGGGTACCTGGAACGCCCGGACGCGCAGACTATCCTCCTTCATCATGGACGTGCGTGAAAGTTTCATCCAGGCGGTGGGCCATACACCGCTCATCAGGTTGCGCAAGGCCTCCGAGCTGACCGGCTGCGCGATTCTCGGCAAGGCCGAGTTCATGAATCCCGGCGGATCGGTCAAGGATCGCGCAGCGCTCTATATCGTGCTTGATGCCGAAGCGCGCGGCGACCTGCAGCCGGGAGGCGTGATCGTCGAGGGCACGGCCGGCAATACCGGCATCGGCCTTGCGCTGGTGGGCAACGCCCGCGGGTACCGCACGGTGATCGTGATCCCACTGACACAGAGTCAGGAGAAGAAGGACGCGCTTCGCCTGTACGGAGCCGAGCTGCGCGAGGTGCCCGCGGTGCCCTACAGCGATCCGAACAACTACGTGCACGTGGCCGAACGCCTCGCGGCAGAGCTCGCGCACAGCGAGCCCCATGGCGTGCTCTATGCGAACCAGTGGGACAACCTGTCCAACCGGGATGGCCACTTCCGCTCGACCGGCCCTGAGATCTGGCAGCAGACGGACGGCCGGATCGACGGCTTCATCTGCTCGATCGGCACAGGCGGCACGCTGGCCGGCGTCGGCCAGTACCTGAAGGAACGCAAGCCGGGTGTCGTGATCGCCGCCGCCGATCCGATGGGCGCCGCGATGTACAACTACATCAAGCACGGCGAATTGCGCAGCAGCGGCAGCTCGATCACCGAAGGCATCGGCCAGAGCCGCATCACGGGCAACCTGGAAGGCGCCCCGATGGACGACGCCTATCAGATCGAAGACCAGGAGGCGTTGCCGGTGCTGTTCGACCTGCTGCGAGAGGAAGGCCTGTGCCTGGGTGGTTCCAGCGGCATCAACGTGGCCGGCGCCATCCGCCTGGCGCGTAAGCTCGGGCCGGGCCACACGATCGTGACGATCCTGGCCGACGCCGGCACACGCTACCAGTCGAAGCTGTACAACCCGGCCTTCCTGCGCGAGAAGAATCTTCYGGTTCCGGCGTGGCTTGCGTGAACTGTTAGCCAAATCGCAGGCCTGATCGCCAGTGTTGCGATCGGGAACATTGATGGAGTGACCGATGTCCAACCCAAGTTGGCTATCGGGAGCCGACCATGGCGAGAAGCGTGTTGCGCGTATACGAGGGCTATCGATTCCTCTGCTCGGCAGAGCGTCTGGACCGTGCCTTGTACCGGCCGGTCCTCGTGCGTCGGCTTGCCTGGCCAAGCGAAGGGCGAGTGTCTTTGCTGAGCGACGCCGACACTTGTCGAACCGAGGCGGAAGCCATCCGGCACGCTGAAGCGCAGGCCATGAAGTGGGTTCACGCTCGTACGGCCCATGCGGCAGTGCTGATTTGAAGCGGGCGAGGGTCATCGGTTCAGGCCTCCTCGAGGACGCGACATGCGATGGCCCTTCCGCGGCTCGTCCCTACTTGCAACGTTGTCTGCGAAGGTCTACGGTAGGCCGAACGTCTGGAGGTACCGCCTATGCCACGCGCTCGCAAGAACTCCCAACTTTCAGAGGACCCGAAGCTGGCTGCAGAGGACCCCTCGGCCCTGATTCCGCCGAGGGAACATCGCAATAGAGACATCGACACCGTGATGGCGACCGGAGGATCCGCGTCGGAAGAACACGTCGGCGAGCAGACGAACTCGAAGGAAGGGATGAGGCATTCATCCCAAACGGGAAGAACCTGACGAGGGCATTCGACGAGTCTCATGGTCAGGAGGGGCGCGCCCTCGGCGTCGACAGGCGGGTGGGGCGGTCCTTGATGCGTCGGTCCTCTTCGTTGGAGGAAACACATGTCCGACACCAGCTTTGAACACCACGGCCACCAAGTCACGATCAACGTCTGGCCAACCGGCGCGCGCTGGAGTTGGTCGTACCAGATCGACGACCGGAAGACTGTTGACATTGCCGAGTCCGGTGCACGCTCGGAGGAAGAGGCGCTGATCGAGGCGAGGCACGAAGCCATCGCGGCGATCAAGGAGCTGGATGCCGGGCCGTAGGCTCGCGAAAGGAATGGAGAGCACCTTCATGCTGCGTGCTCCGATGGAAGGAGGTGGAAATGGCGCCCGAAGGCATGCACTACATACTGCTGGGCTATCTGAGGCAAAAGGGAGCCGTGCAGTTTGTGATCGACGCTTGGGAGAGCGCGTGGTATCAGGCACAGAGATTTCCTGATGAACCGCTGCCTTGCCCTGAGTGCTTCCTTGACGGCAGCCTTCAGCGCCTGGAACTGCTCCCCAGCGTAGGCCCCCTGGTCGTAGCGCGTTGCGTGGCCTGCCGCATCAAATTTGAGTTTTCCGGGCCCTGACGTCACGCGTGCGACGGCCTTGTGGCCGCCGCGCGCGACTAGAAATCGACCAAGCTCAGCTCAATGAGCACGCTGGAACTCAACACCACGTTCTCATAGGTGTTACGCCTCACGCTCAAGGAGGCGGGCTCACGGCAGTGGCTGATCCAGCTAGCCCTTCTTCACCACCACCGAAGTGGCGATCGCCTGCGTGATGGTCATCTTCATCTGGTCGCCGACCTTGACGCCRYTGAGCATGGCCGGGTCCTTCAGCTTCACTTCGGTGAAGTGACCGAACGGACCCCGRACCATCACGGTGCCCTTGGCCTGRTCGATCGCCCAGATGTTCGACACCAKCGTCGTCTGCTTCATCGCCGCCCCGCCGGGGAGCTGTCCGACCTGGGCGCGGTCGACGGCYGTCGTCGWCGTSGCCATGCGGATSCCGTTGCCCGTCTGGAAGTCSAGCGCCACCGACTGRATGTAGGTSGCATCGACCATGTCGCCGGCCTTGACCTGGGCCAGGTTCCGGACCCTCGGGTCGACCATCACCGCGAATTCATTCCCCTCCGGTCCCTTGAGGGTCACGATGCGGTTCTTCTGGTCGATCGCGGTCACCTGCGCGGAGATCGAGACCTCTTTCATCATGTCCCGGACATCCAGCACCTTGGGTGCGGCTGAAGGCGTGCCCGACTGCGCCATGGCCGGCGGGGTGAAAGCCAGGGCCGAAGCCAACGCGAGAAGGGGGTAGTAGGCTGCTTTCATTTCACGTTTTCCTTTCACTTTCAGGAAGATCAGGTAGGCGGAACGCGTTCGCCACGCGGGACATCGACAAGCCGGGCATCCCTCGCAGTAATCCCTTGCACTCCGACCGCCGATTCTCACCGCTGCTGGGCCGCGCGCCATCCCGACGGCCACGCATGAACACGTACGTGGAGGTAGGTGGCCGCCGGGGTTGAATTGCCCTGCGGAGGTTCCCGGAATGATTTCGTCAGACCCTCGCGCATGGCATGGGCCGGCATGAGATCTTCGTGGCAATGAGGCATCGATCAATCCCCACCGAGGAGCCCGGAATGTGCACGGCCGCAGGACAAGGTCAAGAAGGTCGGGGGTGACGAAGTGAATTCGCCCCTGAACGACAACATCGGCTCGGGCAAGGCGGCGGAAGCCGGCCAGTCGCGCGCCAACGCCCGCGAAGCCGCCAACCCGGGCAAGGCGCCAGGCCAGTACCAGGCCCCGCCCAACACGCCCGGCATGCCGCCCGCCAAGTAGGGCCGGGGGTTTTCAGGTCCCGATCGTCTCGGTCCCGGCGCGGGTCGCATGCCCAGCGGCGGGCGCCCCGGCCGCCAGGCTGGCGTCTGCGCGCCCCACGAAGAACTTCAGCGCCAGCCGCTGCACGAGCGTGCCGTAGGGCGGGTAGAAGAGATCGATGGGGAACAGTCGCTGGCGCTTGAACACGGTCTTTGCGTGGGAGAGTTCGCGAAAGCCCTCCACGCCGTGGTAGGTGCCCATGCCCGAGTTGCCGATGCCGCCGAAGGGCGCGTCGTGGTTGACCACCTGCCAGCCCCAGTCGTTGATCGCGACGCCACCCGAATGCGTTCGGCGCAGCAGCGCGTCGCGCTCGGCTCGGTCATGGCTGAAGCAGTAGAGCGCCAGTGGACGGGGCCGGGCGTTGATGAAGGCGATGGCTTCGTCCATCGTGTCGTAGGGCACGACCGGCAGGATCGGGCCGAACAGTTCCTCCGACATCACGCGCATGTCGGGCGAGAGGCCGGTGATGATCTGAAGCGGCATCTGGCGGCCGTCCCCGGTGGGCATCGGCGCGCAGCTCACGACGGACGCCCCCTTGGCGCGGGCATCGGCCAGCAGGCCGCTCAGGCGCTGGTACTGCCGCTCGTTGACGATGGCCGTGTAGTCGGCGTTGCCCACCGTCGTGTGGTCGTAGAACTGATCGAAGGTGCGTCGCACGGCGGCCACGAAAGCGTCGACATGCTCGCGCGGCACCAGCGCATAGTCGGGCGAGACGCAGATCTGGCCGCAGTTGGTCGACTTCCCGTGCGTGATGCGCTTGGCGGCGTCGGCGACCGGGTAGTTGCGGGTGACGAGCGCCGGCGACTTGCCCCCCAGCTCGAGCGTGACCGGCGTGAGGTTGTCCGCGGCCGTGCGCATCACGACGCGGCCGATGGCCGGCGATCCGGTGAAGACGATATGGTTGAACGGCAGCGACGTGAAGGCATTGGGGTCGACCAGTTCCTCGCCGACCACGGCCACCAGGTCCTCGGGGAACACTTCGCCGAGCATCCGCTTGAGCACCGCGTTGGTGGCCGGCGTGACCTCGGGCATCTTCACCATCACCCGGTTGCCGGCGGCCAGCGCGGCCACCATCGGCCCCAGCGCCAGGTAGACCGGGAAGTTCCAGGGCACGATCACGCCGACCACGCCCTTGGGCTGATAGACGACCTTGAGGCCGTTGCTGAGGAACAGCAGTTCCGTCGAGCGGCGGCTCGGCTTCATCCAGCGGCGCACATGCGAGATCGCATGGTTGAGTTCGAGCATCGAACCCAGCAGGTCGAGCATCTTCGATTCCGCTTCGGCGCGATAGCCGAAATCGCGGCTCATGGCCTCCGCGAGAAGATCCTGGTAGCGCGAAACCTGCTTCTTGAGCGAGCGCAGGTGCGCACGCCGCTGGTCCGCCTCCGGGAAGGGCGCCGCGGCAAAGGCGGCCTGCTGTGCAGCGAAGAGGCGTGCGACGCGTTCGCACGCGGGGTCGACGGCCGCCGCGGGGCGCGACGCGTTCAGGGTATGGCTCATGCGG
>NZ_JBFUCI010000429.1:0-5322 GCF_056405335.1 Variovorax sp. P1_H12_2 | reverse complement strand
CCTGTGGCCCGATCTGCCGCTCGCGCCCGGCGTGCGCGAGCTCTGCGAGCGCGCGCTGCAGACCTTCCGCGACCTCGGCTGCGAAGTCGACACGCATCAGCTTGATGTCCCGCGCGAGCAGAACTGGACCGCGTGGCTGCGCCTGCGCCAGTTGCTGGTCGGCGGCAAGCTGGGCGCGGCCCATGCCGACCCGGCGCTGCGCGAGAAGCTGAAGCCCGAGGCGCGCTGGGAGATCGAGCAGAGCCATCGGCTCGATGCGGCGGCGCTCTACCAGGCCGCGGTCTATCGCTCGAATGTCTACCGCGCCTTCCTGCGGGCCTTCGAGCGCTTCGATTTCGTGGTCGCTCCGACGGCGCAGGTCTTTCCCTTCGATGCGGCGCTGCCGTGGCCCGCGTCGGTCGGCGGCGTCGAAAGCGACACCTATCACCGCTGGATGGAGATCGTCACGCCCTTCACGCTGGCCGGCCTGCCCACGCTCAATGTGCGCGCGGGCTTCAGCGAATCCGGCCTGCCGATGGGGCTGCAGATCGCGGGGCCGATCCACGGCGACCTGGCGGTGCTGCGGCTGGGGCATGCGTACGACCTGGCTTGCGGCTGGGGCTCCGTGCGGCCGCCGGTGCTTTCCGAGGGCGTCTGAACCGACGGCCCTTTCGCTTCGAAACTAGATCGGCGACACCACGCCGCGTCCGGCGAAGTGTCCTTCGGCATTGGCCATGAAGCGATCCAGCGAAGCCTGCGTCGCCTCGGGTGACCAGCCCGCCATATGCGGCGTGAGCAGCACGTTGTCGAGGCCGATCAGCGGCTCGGGTGGCAGCGGCTCGCTCTCGTAGACGTCGAGACCGGCCCCTGCGATGCGGCCTTCGCGCAGGGCCGCGGCAAGCGCCTCGGTATCGACCACGCTGCCGCGCGAGATGTTGACGAGGAACCCCTTCGAGCCCAGTGCGTCGAGGATCCGGGCATCGATCAGATGCCGCGTGCCGGCACCGCCCGGGGTCGCCACCACCAGGATGTCGGCCCATCCGGCCAACGCCTGCACGCTGTCGAAATAGCGGTGCGGCACCCCCTCGCGCGGCTGGCGGTTGTGATAGCCGATCTCCATGTCGAAGCCCGCGGCACGCCTGGCGATCTTCTGGCCGATGGTGCCGAGCCCCAGAATGCCCAGGCGCTTGCCCGAGACATTCGGCGGATGCGGAATCGTTTCGCGCCGCACGCCTTCGCGGCACAGCCGGTCGAGCGTACGGACGTGGCGCATCGCGCCGATCAGCAAGCCGAAGGCATGGTCCGCGACGCAGTCGTCGTTGGTGCCGGCACCGTTGGCGAGCACGATGCCACGCACCCGCGCCGCATCGAGCGCGATGGCTTCGTAGCCCGCGCCCATCGCGCAGACCAGTTCGAGCCTGGGCATCGCGGCGATCTCCGCCGCCGTCAGACCGATCGAGCCGATCGTCAGCACCGCGCGGAAGCGGCCGCCCTCTGCCGCGATCAGCGCATCGCGCTCGGCCGGCGTCGGCACCGGCAGATAGGTCATGTCGTAGACCGCGGCGACCTGCGCCTGGTGGGTTTCCGACAGGCTGTTGAGGACCAACAGGGGAATCTTCTCCGACATTCGAATCGCTCCTGAATCAATCAATGGGGGTCACAGCACCGGCTCGGCCTCGAGCTTCTGCAGCCGCCACATCTGCGCGTACTTGCCCTGGCCCGCCAGCAACTGGGCGTGCGTGCCGCGCTCGACGATCACGCCGCTCTCGAGCACCAGGATCTCGTGCGCATCGACCACGGTCGACAGGCGGTGCGCGATCACCAGCGTGGTCTTGTTGCGCGCCGCGCTCTTGAGCTCCGACTGGATCGCCCGCTCGTTGGCCGAATCGAGCGCCGAGGTGGCTTCGTCGAAGATCACGATCGGCGGGTTCTTGAGCAGCGTGCGCGCGATCGCCACGCGCTGCTTCTCGCCGCCCGAGAGCTTGAGCCCGCGCTCGCCGACCATGGTTTCGTAGCCCTTCGGCGTGTGCGCGATGAAGTCATGGATACGCGCCGCCCGCGCGGCCTCCTCCACCTCTTCGCGGCTCGCGCCCGGACGGCCGTAGGCGATGTTGTATTCGACGGTGTCGTTGAACAGCACCGTGTCCTGCGGCACGATGCCGATGGCGCGACGCACGCTGGCCTGCTGCACGTCGCGGATGTCCTCGCCGCCGATCGTGATGCGGCCCTGCTGCACGTCGTAGAAACGGTAGAGCAGCCGGGCCAGCGTCGACTTGCCCGAGCCCGAGGGGCCGACCACCGCCACCGTCTTGCCGGCCGGAATCTCGAAGCTCACGTGCTTGAGGATCGGCCGCGCGGCCTCGTAGGCGAAATTGACGTCCTCGAAGCGCACGGTGGAATCGGCTCCCGCCAGCGGCCGGGCATCCGGCGCGTCGCGCACTTCGCGATCCTTCTCGAGCAGCACGAACATCTTGTCGAGGTCGGTCAGGCTCTGCTTGATCTCGCGGTAGATCACGCCCAGGAAATTGAGCGGGATGTAGAGCTGGATCATGAAGGCGTTGACCATCACCAGGTCGCCCAGCGTCATGTGGCCGTCGACCACGCCCTGCGTGGCGCGGTAGAGCATCGCGACCAGGCTGACCGCGATCAGGCATTGCTGGCCCGCATTGAGCAGGCTCAGCGTGGTCTGGCTCTTGACCGCCGCCTTGCGGTAGCGCTCCAGGCTGGCGTCGTAGCGGCCGGCCTCGAAGCCCTCGTTGTTGAAGTACTTGACCGTCTCGTAGTTGAGCAGCGAATCGACCGCTCGACTCTGCGCCACCGAGTCGAGCTCGTTCATGGTCTTGCGGAACTGGGTGCGCCACTCGGTCACGGTCACGGTGAAGCCGATGTAGACCACCAGCGCCGCCAGCGTGATCCAGACGAAGCCCGAGTCGAACTTGACGCCCAGGACGGTCAGCACCAGCGTCAGCTCGATGATCGTCGGCACGATGCTGTAGAGCGACATCGAGATCAGCGAATGCACGCCGCGCGTGCCGCGCTCGATGTCGCGCGTCATGCCGCCGGTCTGGCGCTCCAGGTGGAAGCGCAGGCTCAGCGCGTGCAGGTGCTGGAACACCTCCAGCGAGATGCTGCGCGCCGCGCCCTCGGTGGCCTTGGCGAAGACCAGTTCGCGCAGCTCGTTGAAGACCGCGGTGGAGAGCCGCAGCAGGCCGTAGGCGACCAGCAGGCCGACCGGCACCACCAGCAGCGCCGCCGCGCTGCCGGGCTTGATCGACATCGCGTCGACCAGGTTCTTGAGCAGCACCGGCACGCCGACATTGGCGACCTTGGCGCCGATCATGAAGGCGAGCGCAGCCATCACGCGCCATTTGTAGCGCCACAGGTAGGGGAACAGCCGGCGCAGCGTGGCCCAGTCGGAACGGTCGCTGCGGGCGGGCGTGCCCGCCGAGGCGGGGTGGTGGGGGGAGGAAAGTGCTTCGCCGCTGCGGCGCATGGGGGGACAATCGTGGCTGTTGTTTTCAGAGGGGTCGGTCGACCCACCCCAGATTGTGCCCATGTCCGCCAAATCCAGCGCCAACCTCACCGCCAAGCTCAAAAGCCTCCCGGCCGACATGGAGCTGGTGCTCAAGGTCATCCCGATGCCGGCCGACTGCAACGCCAACGGCGACATCTTCGGCGGCTGGGTGATGGCGCAGTGCGACCTGGCCGGCTCGGTGATCCCGGCGCGCTACGCCAAGGGCCGGATGGCCACCGTCGCGGTCAACGAATTCATCTTCAAGCAGCCGGTGCGGCTGGGCGACATCCTGTCGTTCTACTCGAAACTGGAGCGCATCGGGCGCACCTCGGTCACCGTCAAGGTGGAGGTGTTCGCCGAGCGCTTCAAGTCCCAGGGCGAGTACATCAAGGTGACCGAAGCCACCTTCACCTACGTCGCGATCGACGACAGCGGGCGGCCCCGCCCCATCGAGAAAGCATAAGCTCGCCCCCAGGTTGGGCTCACTTCGTGTAGCCCGCCCACCCCCTRCCGGGGGCGCAGYCAGCGGCCCGGCGAAGCYGGTTCCGCGRCTGCCCACCAACWGGCGCGCTGCGCGCAGCCGAAGAACAAACACAGCGAWGGCGACGGTGTTCCCYCGGCCGGCGSAGCCAGGCCCGTTGGCGAAACGCCGCGGAACCGGCTTCGCCGGGCCGCTGGTGTTGCCCCCGGAGAGGGGGTGGGCGCCCCGACACGAAGTGCGGGGCAACCTGGGGGAGATCAAATGTTCGAAAAGTCCGGCTTGCGCTTTTCCATGAAAGCCGTGAAGGCCTCGCGCGCCGCCGGCTCGCGCAGCATGCGGCCGAAGCTCTGGCCCTCTTCAGCCATGCGCTCCAGCACCACCGGCTGCTGCGACTTCTTCATCAGGCGCTTGGTCTCGATCAGGGCGCTCAGCGGCTTGGCCGCGAGCTTGCGGGCCTGCGCCTGGGCGATGGCATTGGCCTCGGTCGGCGGTACGACGCGATTGACCAGGCCCACCTCCAGCGCCGCCTCGGCCATGAAGGGCTCGCCCAGCAGCAGCGCCTCGGCCGCGCGGTGGTAGCCGAACATCTGCGGCACCAGCAGGCTCGACGCGGCTTCGGGGCAGAGGCCTAGATTGACGAAGGGCATCGAGAAAGCCGCGTTGTCGCCCGCGTAGACCAGGTCGCAATGGAACAGCAGCGTGGTGCCGATGCCCACCGCCGGACCGCAGACCRCCGCCACGATCGGCTTCGGGAAACTGGCGATGCCGCGCAGGAAGCGGAACACCGGCGACTCTTCGGTCGACGGCGGCTTGTTGAGGAAGTCGCCGATGTCGTTGCCGGCACTGAAGATCGTGGCGTCGCCCTGGATCAGCACGGCGCGCACGGCGCCGTCCTGCTCGGCATTCGCCAGCGCGTCGGCCAGCTCGCCGTACATCGCGCCGGTGATCGAGTTCTTCTTGTCGAGGCGGTTGAAGGTCAGGGTCATCACACCGGCTTCGGTGTGGACGAGGATGTCGCTCATGGGAGGTCCTTGAAAAAAATGAATGGTCGGTCAGGCGCTAAGCGCCTCGCGGACGAACTCGAGCCGGTCCTGGCCCCAGAACATYTGGCCGCCGACGAACATCGTCGGCGCGCCGAACACGCCGCGCTGCACCGCTTCCTGGGTAGCGGCCTTGAGCTGGTCCTTGACTTCCTGCGTGTTGGCGAGCGCAAGCAACTGCGCTGCGTCGAATCCGGCTTCCTGCAGCACGGCGCCGACGGTGGCCGGCTCGTTGAGGTTGCGCGGCTCGACCCACATCGCGTGGAACACCGCGTCGACATAGGCGCGGAAGCGGTCGGGCTCGCGCA
>NZ_JBFUCI010000428.1:0-5323 GCF_056405335.1 Variovorax sp. P1_H12_2 | reverse complement strand
GATGATGACCATGAAGAGAAGGCGGAAGGAGAGCTCCACGGAGAAGGCCGCCGGCTCCCAGGCGCCGAGGTGCACGAAGGCCCACAGGCCACCGGCGATGCCGATGATGAAAGAGCTGACCGCGAAGGCCGTGAGCTTGGCGTACATGGGACGGATGCCGATCACCGCCGCGGCCACGTCCATGTCGCGGATGGCCATCCACTCCCGGCCGATCGCGCTTCGCACCAGGTTCTTGGCGAGCAGGGAGAAGACCAGGACGAACCCCAGGCACAGCAGGTACTTCTCGACCGGCGAGCCGATGGACCAGCCCGCGATCTGGAGCCCGGAGACGGAGACCGAACCGGACGACGAGTGGTTGGTCAGCCACTTGATCCGAAGGAACATCCAGTCGCTGAAGAACTGCGCGGCCAGCGTGGCCACGGCCAGGTACAGGCCCTTGACGCGCAGGCTGGGCAGGCCGAACAGCACGCCGTACACGGTCGCGCACAGGCCGCCGAGCAGCAGCGCGGGAATGAGCGGCATGTCGGGGATCCGGACCAGGAAGTTGTACGCACCGTACCCACCCATGGCCATGAAGGCACCCGAGCCCAGCGAGATCTGCCCGCAGTAGCCGACGAGGATGTTCACGCCGAGCGCGGCGAGCGACATGATGAGGAAGGGGACCGCGATGGCGATCAGGGCGTAGTCGCTCGCAATGGCCGGAACGACCAGGCATGCCATCGCGAGCAGGACCCCCATGGCCCAGCGGTCCTGCGCGATGGGAAGGATCTGCTGGTCGGCCCGGTAGGAGGTCTTGAGCTGGCCGTTTTCTCTGTAGAACATCGTTGGTCTCGAACAGTCTTCTGGGCAGTGAGCCGGGATGCACGCGCGGCGCGCGTCGTCGAACGCGCTTCAGACGCGGTCGATCATCTTTTCGCCGAACAGGCCCTGGGGACGGAACAGCAGGAACACGAGGGCCAGCACATAGGCGAACCAGATCTCGATGCCGCCGCCGATGAGGGGGCCGAGATAGACCTCGGAGAGCTTTTCGCCCACGCCCACGATCAGGCCGCCGAGGATGGCGCCGGGCACCGAAGTCAGGCCGCCGAGGATGATGACGGGCAGGGCGCGCAGGGCCACGGTCGACAGCGAGAACTGCACCCCGAGCTTGGAGCCCCAGATCATCCCGGCCACCAGCGCCACCACGCCGGCCACGCACCAGACGATGACCCAGATGCGATCGAGCGCGATGCCGATGGACTGCGCGGCCTGGTGATCGTCGGCCACGGCGCGCAGCGCGCGGCCGGTGCCGGTCTTCTGGAAGAACAGCGACAGGCCGGCCACCAGCACGGCGGCGATCACCGCGGCGTAAAGATCTTCCTTGTTGACGAGGATGCCGCCTTCGAAGCTCGACTCCAGGAGGAAGATCGGGTCCTTGGGCATACCGATGTTGATCTGGTAGATGTTGCTGCCGAAGAGGCTCTGCCCGAGGCCCWCGAGGAAGTAGGAGATGCCCAGCGTGGCCATGAGCAGGGTCGCGGCCTCCTGGTTCACGAGGTGGCGCAGCACCAGCCGCTCGACCGCCCAGGCCACCGCGAACATGCACAGTCCCGCGAGCAGGAAGGCCAGCAGGTTGGCCTGCAGCCGGCTGTCGATGTCCAGCCACTTCGGAATCCACTCGGCGAAGCGGGCCATCGCCAGCGCGGCGAAGAGCACCATCGCGCCCTGCGCGAAGTTGAAGACGCCCGAGGCCTTGAAGATCAGCACGAAGCCCAGTGCGACCAGCGAATACAGCATGCCCGCCATCAGGCCGCCGGAAAGGGCTTCCAGAAAAAATGCCATGTGTGTCTCCGCCGGGTCTCAGTGGCCAGTGCCCAGATAGGCGCTGATGACGTCGTCGTTGCTGCGCACCTCATCGGGCGTGCCGTCGCCGATCTTCCTGCCGTAGTCCAGCACCACCACGCGGTCCGAGATGTCCATGACCACGCCCATGTCGTGCTCGATCAGCACGATGGTGGTGCCGAACTCGTCGTTGACGTCGAGGATGAAGCGGCTCATGTCCTGCTTCTCCTCCATGTTCATGCCGGCCATCGGCTCGTCGAGCAGCAGCACCTGCGGCTCCATCGCCAGCGCGCGGCCGAGGTCGACGCGCTTCTGCAGGCCGTAGGGCAGCTGCCCCACGGGCGTCTTGCGGTGCGCCTGGATTTCGAGGAAATCGATGATGCGCTCGACGAAGGCGCGGTGTTTCTCTTCCTCGCGCTGGGCCGTGCCGATGCCGAAGGGGTTCCGGAACGCCTGGCTGAGCAGGCCGCTGCGGATGCGCAGGTTGCGCCCGGTCATGATGTTGTCGATCACGCTCATGCCCTTGAACAGCGCCAGGTTCTGGAACGTGCGCGCAATGCCCATCTCGGCCACCTGGCGCGAGTTCATGTGCTTGAACGTCCGGTTGCGGAAGGCAATGGAGCCCTCCTGCGGCGCGTAGACGCCGTTGATGCAGTTGAGCATCGAGCTCTTGCCGGCGCCGTTGGGGCCGATGATGGCGCGCACCTCGTGCTCGTGGACGTCGAAGCTGATGTCGGTCAGGGCCTTGACGCCGCCGAACCGCAGGCTGATGTTGCGAACGTCAAGGATGACGTCGCCGATGGTTTTCTGGGTCACGGCTTTGTTCTTCAGGCGGCGGCGCCGATGGGCGTGAACGTCTTGACGTCCAGAATCCGGACCTGGGCGCTCACGCTGCCGGAGCGGCCGTCCTCGAACTTCACCTGCGTTTCGATGAACTGCTCGGTCTTGCCGTCGTACAGCGCATCGACCAGAAGCCTGTACTTCTCCCCGATGAACCCGCGTCTGACCTTGTTGGTGCGGGTCAGCTCGCCGTCGTCGGCGTCGAGTTCCTTGTGCAGCACGAGGAAGCGGCTGATCTGGCTGCCGGCGAGCAACGCGTCGCGCGACAGGTCCGCATTGACTTTCTCCACGCACGCGCGAATGAGYTCGTGCGCCTCGGGTTTGCCCGCCAGGTCGGTGTAGCCGGCGTAGGGCAGGTTGCGCCGTTCGGCCCAGTTGCCCACCGCCTCGAAGTCGATGTTGACCATCACGCAGACCTTCTCGCGTCCATCGCCGAAGGCCACCGCCTCCTTGATGTGCGAGAAGAACTTGAGCTTGTTCTCGACGTACTTGGGCGCGAACATGGCACCGTCGAAGGCGCCGCCCAGGAGGCGGCCGACGTCCTTGACGCGGTCGATGATCTTCAGATGGCCGCTGGCGTCGATGAAGCCCGCGTCGCTGGTGCGGTACCAGCCGTCGGCGCTGAGAACCTCGGCGGTGGCCTCGGGATTCTTGTAGTACTCCTTGAGCAGGCCGGGCGATTTCACCAGGATCTCGCCGGTGTCGCTGAGCCTGATTTCAACGCCCTCGCAAGGCACGCCCACGGTGTCGGCGCGCGCCTCGTGGTCGGGCTGCAGGCAGACGAACACGGCGGTCTCGGTGGAGCCGTAGAGTTGCTTGAGATTGATGCCGATCGAGCGGTAGAAGCTGAACAGGTCCGGGCCGATGGCCTCGCCCGCGGTGTAGGCCACGCGCACGCGGCTCATCCCCAGGTTGTTGCGCAGCGGGCCGTACACCAGCCAGTCGCTCAACCGGTACGCCAGGCGGTCACGCAGGCCGACCGGCTTGCCGTCCAGGCGCGCGGGGCCGACGCGGCGGGCCAGCGCCATGCAGGCGTGGAAGAGCCGGCGCTTGAGGAGGCCGGCGTCTTCCATCCGGATCATCACGCTGGTGAGCAGGCCCTCGAACACCCGTGGGGGCGCGAAGTAATAGGTGGGACCGACTTCCTTGAGGTCGATCATCACCGTGCTGCCGCTCTCGGGACAATTGACGACGTAGCCGACCACCAGCCACTGCGCGTACGAGAAGATGTTCTGGCCGATCCAGGCCGGCGGCAGGTAGGCCAGCACCTCGTCCTTGTCGTTCAGCTTGTCGAAGCTGGCGCCCGCGCGCGCGCGGTCGATCAGGGCGCGGTGCGTGTGAACCACCCCTTTGGGGTTTCCGGTGGTGCCGCTGGTGAAGAACATGGCGGCCACGTCGTCGGCGCTTCCCTGTTCGACCTGCTGGCGGAACAGCGCCGGGTGGGTTCCGGCGTGCACCGCGCCCGCCGCGATGAGCGCATCGAGCGCAGCGAGTCCCGGCTGGTCGTAATTGCGCAGGCCGCGCGGGTCGTCGAACCAGATGTGGGAGATCCGCGGGCACTGTTCGCGGATCTCAAGCAGCTTGTCGACCTGCTCCTGGTCTTCCACCACGCAAAAGCGCACCTCGGCATTGCTGACGGGGAAGACGCATTCGGCCGCCACCGCATCCTGGTACAGCGGCACCGGTATGGCCCCGAGCGACTGCGCGGCGAGCATCGTGGCGTACAGGCGCGGCCGGTTGGTGCCGATAACCACCAGGTGCTCGCCGCGCTGCAGGCCGGCCTGGAGCAACCCGCAGGCGATGGCCTCGACCAGCGTCGCCATGGCCGACCAGGAGGTGATGTGCCAGATGCCGTACGCCTTCTCCCGCATCGCCGGCGCGTCCGGGCGGGCTGCGGCTTGATGCAACATCAAACGGGGAAAAGTGGTTTGCACATGGACTCCACGCAATCGATTTCGGGGCGACGAAGGAGGAAAGGCCTAGCTCGCGAGGCGCCGCGCCATGGCGAAGAGGGCGACGAGGTCCTTGTCGTTCGATGCCTCCGCCACCTGCTGGCAATAGCGCCAGTGGTCGTCGCGCAGGGGGGCGCCGAGATCCGCCGCGTGCCGAAGCCGCTGAAGCGCCAGACGCCGATGGCCGAACCGGATGCTTCGTTCCAGCAACTCCAGCACGATCAACTGGCTCTGCGCCTGAAGCGCCGGATGCGCGACCGGCGAGCTCCCCGCGCGGGCCGGCCGCTTGAGCGACCTGATCCGTTTCCGGTCGCGCCCGCGAAGCGGCGCAGCGAGAGGGGCGGCCGTCACCGGCTGTCTCCGCCAACGGCCGCGACGGGCCGGTCCAGCACGTAGACCGTTCCGTGCATCAGCGCGATGTGCGCGTTGTCCTTCGCCCGGGTGACATGCACCTGGTAGCTGCCGATCTTTCGCGACCGGCTCACCTCGCTGGCATGGGCAACCAGCCAGTCGCCTTCATCCACGGCCGTGGAAATGCTCATCTGGCCGTCGACCAGCGTGGCCAGCCGGCCGTGGGAGTTGCACGCCAGCCCGAGCGCCATGTCTCCGAGCGCGAACAGCGCTCCCCCGTGGCACTTGCCGTTGAAGTTGATGTGCCTGCGTTCCACCTTCATGCGCACGGTGGTGCTGCCGACGGACGCGGCCACCAG